>JANLQZ010000765.1:0-2118 GCA_031368125.1 Betaproteobacteria bacterium | reverse complement strand
CGGGACGGAGCCGGCCAGCGCGATGTTCGTGGCCGGCGATTCGGCCGGTGGCAACCTCGCGCTGGCCTTGATCGCCTGGGTGCGCGACCAGGGCCTGCGCTCACCCGACGCCGTGGTGGCCCTGTCACCGGCCACCGACAGCACACTCGCCAGCCCGAGTCTGCGCGCCAATGTCCGCAGCGACGCGATGCTCGGGCCGCTGTTCGGGCCACTTGCGAAAGTGCCGCAAACCATGTTGTTGTGGCTCGGCTGGATTCGCAACCGCATCAATCCGCGCGACCCGGTGATCTCACCGGTGTATGGCGACCTGTCCAACCTGCCGCCGGTGCTGGTGCAGGCCAGCGAGGTGGAAATGCTGCTCGACGACAGCCGGCGCTACGTCAACCGGGCGCAGGCGGCCGGGTCGCCGGTCAGGTTGCAGACCTGGAACCATATGGTCCATGTGTGGCAGATTTTCAACCCGGAGTTGCCCGAGGCACGCGAGGCACTCGAGGAGATTCGCAAATTCCTGGCGGCCGCAGCGCCAACGGCCACACAAGCCCATTCGCCTGGGCGTTCGACGACGTAGGCCGTTCGCCGTTCGACGGCTTCAGGGCGAGCCGGGTTTGACCAACGAACCCGATTTGCCGTCAGACCCCCAGGTGCTGCTCCAGCAGTTCGGGGCGTGCATGCAGTTCCGCCGAGCTGCCGACAAATACCAGCTGGCCCTTGACCAATATGGCGTTGCGGTCGGTGATCCGGGTCACGTGTTTCCAGTTCTTGTCGACGATCACGCTGCTGATGCCGCTGTCGCGGATCAGGGCGCAAATGCGCCAGATCTCGCGTGCGATCAGGGGCGCCAGACCTTCGGTGGCTTCGTCCAGGATCAATACGTCGGGGTTGGTCAGCAGCGCGCGGCCGATGGTGAGCATCTGTTGTTCGCCGCCGCTGAGTTGCTGCCCGCCGTGGCCCAGGCGCTCCTTCAGGCGCGGGAAGGTGTCGAGCACGCGCTCGTAGTGCCAGTCGTGCCCGGATGCCGCGCGCTGGCGCGCGGCGTCGGTGCTGCCGGCGCGCGCCGCCATCTTGAGGTTTTCGACCACGCTCAGGTTGCCGAAGATGCCGCGGCCTTCGGGCACATAAGCGATGCCCATGCAGGCGATCTCGTAGGGCGCGCGGCCGGTCATGGGTTGGCCCATGATGGCAACCGTGCCCGAACGCGGCTTGACCAGGCCCATGATGCTCTTGAGCAAGGTGGTCTTGCCCATGCCGTTGCGCCCCATCAGGCCGATGGTTTCGCCGCGCGCGACCGAGAAGTCGATTCCGCGCAGGATGTGGCTGGCGCCGTAGTAGGTGTTGAGGCCCCGGACCTCGATCAGTGTCTCGCTCACGGGTTTCCCTGCGTGTTTCGCACCGCGGTGCCATCGGCTGCGACATGACAAGCGCTGCGCGCGGTTGCCGGCCTGCGCCGCAACTTCGTTGTCGCCTTCGCAGCGGCACCGCGCCAGACTGGACCGTTCGCGAGCCGGCGCTGGACAGGCGGGCAAGGCATCAGTGCTCCTCGCCCAGGTAGGCGGCCTGCACGTTCGCGTCGGCGCGGATCTCGGCCGGCGTGCCACTGGCGATGACCTGCCCGTTGACCATCACCGTGAGGTGGTCGGCCAGCGTGAATACCGCGTCCATGTCGTGCTCGACCAGCAGCATGGCATGGTGCTGCTTGAGTCGCAGCAGCAGAGCGACCATCTGCTCGGCTTCCGCCACGCCCATGCCGGCCAGAGGTTCGTCGAGCAGCAGCACCTGCGGCTCGGTGGCCAGCGTCATCGCGATTTCGAGCTGGCGCTGCTCGCCGTGGCTGATGGCGCCGGCGATGGCATCACGGCGGCGCGCCAGGCCCGCCAGTTCGATCGCCGCCGTACAGCGCACGCGTGCCGGCGCCGAACTGGCCGCCGGCACGAACCAGCGCAGCGGGTTCCACGGCTGCTGCGGGTCGCGCGATTGCGCGGCCAGGAATACGTTGTCCCAGACGCTGAAGGGCAGGAAGATGTTGGTCTTCTGGTAGCTGCGGCCCAGGCCCTGGCGCGAGATCGCCTCGGGGCTCCAGCCGGTCACGTCCTGCCCGGCCAGCACGACGCTGCCCGAGGT
>JANLQZ010000721.1:0-2635 GCA_031368125.1 Betaproteobacteria bacterium | reverse complement strand
CTCATGAAAGAGAAATACGGCGTCGACGCGATGCCCGAGACCGCCGAGAACGTGGCCACCGACTACAAGATCACGCGTGAGGCGCAGGACCAGATGGCGCTTGCCAGCCAGAACAAGGCGGTGGCGGCGCAAAAGGCGGGGTATTTCGACGCGGAAATCACCTCCGTGACGATTGCGCAGAAGAAGGGCGACCCGGTGCTGGTGGCCACCGACGAGCACCCGCGCGAAACCAGCCTCGAGGCACTGGCCAGGCTCAAGCCGATCGTGCGCGCCGACGGCACCGTGACAGCGGGCAACGCCAGTGGCGTGAACGACGGCGCCTGCGCGCTGCTGCTGGCGGACGAAAAAAGTGCTGTGCTGCATGGCTTGACGCCGCGCGCGCGGGTCGTGGGCATGGCGACTGCCGGGGTGGCTCCGCGCGTCATGGGTATCGGCCCCGCGCCGGCAACACAAAAGGTACTCGCGTTGACCGGGCTGAAGATCGAGCAGATGGATGTGATCGAACTCAACGAGGCCTTTGCGGCACAGGGCCTGGCGGTGTTGCGATTGCTCGGTCTGCAGGACGACGATCCGCGCGTGAACCCCTATGGCGGCGCGATCGCACTGGGCCATCCGCTGGGCGCCTCGGGGGCGCGGCTGGCCACGACGGCCGTAAACCAGTTGACCCGTGCCGGTGGTCGCTACGCCTTGTGCACCATGTGTATCGGCGTCGGGCAGGGTATTGCCGTGGTGCTGGAACGCGTTTGAGCGTGCTCGCGATTCGAAGGCTTGCGCCGGCCGATGCACCGGCCTACCGTGTGCTGCGATTGCGGGCGCTGCGCGAGCACCCCGAGGCGTTCACATCCAGCTTCGAGGAGGAATCGGCCAAGCCGCTGGACTGGTCCGAACAGCGCCTGATTGCCAGCCCGCAGCGGCCGCACGACGTCTTTCTGGGAGCATTTCTGGGCGACACACTGGTGGGCATGGTCGGCCTGCAGGGCCGTTACCGACCCAAGGAGCGCCATAACGCGACCGTGGTCGGCATGTACGTCGCACTACAAGCCGGCGGGCAGGGCATCGGCCGCGCCTTGATGCGTGATCTGCTGCTGCAAGCCACTGCATGCGAAGGCCTGGAGCAACTCGACCTGACCGTCACCGCGGGCAACGACCGGGCCCAGGGGCTCTACGCGCATTGCGGATTCACGGTGGTTGGCATCCTGCAGCGGGCGATCAAGCTGCACGGGCAATACCACGACAAGGTGCACATGGTGCTGCGCCTGCGATGAGACGGCGGGGCGCTCGCAATGTGACGACGCAATTGCGGCGCGGACCCAAAACGGCGCGGCTCGCTTTTGGCGTCACATCTAGCGGCAATACTGTTCGCTTTACCCATGTCATTGCGGCCCCGGATCGGGTCCGGGGTTTCAGCACCCGCAATCCATGGATGCCGGATCATGTCCGGCGTGACAAACTCAACAGCATTGCATCCAGCGGAACGGCGGTGTGCAGCGACAAGCCGTACCAGTGACCCTGCCACTGATCACCGATCCTTATTTCTACGCCATTGCAGTGCCTGCCGTGTTGCTGCTGGGGGTGAGCAAGAGCGGTTTTGGCGCCGGCTTCGGCTCGCTGGCGGTTCCGATGATGGCGTTGGCGGTCAGCGTGCCGCAAGCGGTGGCGATCCTGATGCCGGTGCTGTTGCTGATGGACCTGCTGGGCATGGCTGCGTTTCGGCGCGATGCCGACCTGAAACTGCTCCGGTTCCTGTTGCCGAACGGACTGCTGGGTATCGTCATCGGGGCGCTGTTGTTCAAGCTGCTGCAACCCGCCGTGGTGGCCGGCATCGTTGGTGCGTTCACGCTGTTGTTCCTGGCCCAGCGGCTGCTTTTTCCGCCTGGGCCGGACGCCGCGCCGCCGCCCAGGTGGCTGGGCGCGCTGCTGACCACCACCTCGGGCTTCACCAGCTTCATTGCCCACGCGGGCGGCCCGCCGATCAACGCCTACCTCATCCCGATGCGCCTGGCGCCTTTGAAGTTCGCCGCCACGATGGCGTTCTTCTTCTTCGCCATCAATCTGGCCAAATGGATTCCGTATGGTTGGCTCGGCCTGCTGGACCTGCGCAACATGGCGACTTCACTGGTGCTGTTGCCCATCGCCCCCGTCGGTGTGTGGATCGGCGTGCGCGTGGCGCGACGCGTCGACCCGGTGTTGTTCTACCGCCTGGTGTATCTGGGCATGTTCCTGACCGGGTCGAAGCTGGTGTGGGACGCGTTTAGGTAATCGTGTAAGGTCTGGCGCAAGGGGGACGCATGGACAGAACCGAGCGCCTTTACAAGATCAACGAACTGCTGCGCCAGCGGCGAGTCGTCAGTTTTGCCGAACTGCAATCCGAGCTTGAAGTCTCGCGTTCCACGCTGAAGCGTGATCTCGACTACCTGAGCACTCGCTTGCACAGCCCCATTGCGTGGAGCCGCGAGGCCGGTGGATACCGGCTGGTTGACGCGGCCGGGGGCAGCGGTGGCCAGCATGAGCTACCTGGCCTGTGGTTCTCGGCCTCGGAAATCCGCGCCTTGCTGACCATGCAACACCTGCTGGTCAACCTGGACAACGGTGGCCTGCTGACCGCGCACATCGCTCCACTGATGGATCGGCTCAA
>JANLQZ010000643.1:0-2303 GCA_031368125.1 Betaproteobacteria bacterium | reverse complement strand
ACGGTGCTGGGCCGCGCCGCCGTGCGCACCGTGGTCCACGGCAAGGACATGCTGGCCAAGGCGGGCGAATACACGGTGGCGGAACTCAAGCGCGGGCTGGCGAAGTTTCTCGAACGCTACCGGCCGGCGGCGCTGGCCAAGCCAGTCGCCATCGGCATGCCCACGCGCCGGGAGCCGGCAACGGACGCAGCCGCCAGCCTGGCCGCGAGCGCCGCCATCGCCGCGGCACGCGCGCCCCAGCCGGCTCGGCTGGCCGTGAGCTCGGCGGCCGCGGCCGCAGCCACCGGTGCCGGCATGCGTGTCGGCGCGCCCGAGCTGGCGGCGGTGGTGCCGGCCCGTCCACCCGGGTTTTGTACCGGCTGCCCGGAGCGTCCGATCTTCTCGGCCATGACGCTGGTGCAGGAAGAACTGGGCCAGCACCACATCTCGGCCGACATCGGCTGCCACCTGTTTGCCGCCATGCCGCCGTTTCACCTCGGTGCGTCGACCATGGGTTACGGCCTGGGCGCGTCGAGCGCGTCGGCGCTCAACGTGCGCGCCGGCAAACGCTCGATCGCGATGATGGGCGACGGTGGTTTCTGGCACAACGGCCTGGCCAGCGGCATCGGCAACGCGGTGTTCAACAAGGCCGACGGCGTGATCGTGATCGTCGACAACAACTACTCGGCCGCCACGGGCGGGCAGGAGCTGCTGTCATCGCGCGGGGACAACACCAACCGCAGCACGCGCCACCCGATCGAAGCGGCGGTGCGTGGCGTGGGCGTGTCGTGGGTGCGCACGCTCGACAACACCTACGACGTCAATGCGATGCAGGCCACGCTGCACGAGGCGCTGACGACCGGCTTCCAGGGCCCCAAGGTGATCATCGCGCAGAGTGAATGCATGCTCAACAAGCAGCGCCGCGTCAAGCCGCAGATCGCCGACGCGGTCCAGCGCGGCGAACGTGTGGTGAAGGAGAAGTTCGGTGTCGACGCGGCGGTGTGCAGCGGCGACCACGCCTGCATGCGGCTGTCGGGCTGCCCCTCGCTCACGCTCAAGAACAGCGGCGACCCGCTCAAGCCCGACCCGGTGGCGTTCGTGGACGACGGCTGTGTGGCCTGTGGCCACTGTGGCGAGGTGGCCGACGCGGCGGTGTTGTGCCCGTCGTTCTACCGCATCGACTGGGTGCGCAACCCCAGCGCCTGGGAGTTGTGGCTCGACGGCTGGCGCCGCAGGGCGGTCGGCTGGTTGCAGGCGCGCCAGCAACACGCTCTGCGCCAGCGCGCCCTGTACCCGGAGAGCGCGTGATGGACGCCGCCACCCGACCCGTGCGCCGGCTCGGCGAAGACGCCCGGCACCCGATCACGATCGCCATCCTGGCCATGGGTGGGCAGGGCGGCGGCGTGCTGGTGGACTGGATCGTCGACCTGGCCGAACACAACGGCTACCTGGCGCAGGCCACCTCGGTGGCCGGCGTCGCGCAGCGCACCGGCGCCACCATCTACTACATCGAACTGTTCGCGCACAGCCATGTGGCGGCACACGGCGGCACACCGGTGCTGGCCCTGATGCCGGTGCCAGGCGAGGTGGACATCGTGATCGCGTCGGAACTCATGGAGGCCGGCCGCGCGATGCAGCGCGGCCTGGTCACGCCCGAGCGCACCACCCTGATCAGTTCGTCGCACCGCGACTACGCGACGCTGGAAAAAGTCGCGCCCGGCAACGGTATCGCCGACACCGGCGCGGTGCTGGAGGCAGGGCACCGGCACGCGCGGCGGTTCCTGCACGACGACATGCAGGCGCTGGCCAGGCAAAACGGCAGTGTGTTGTCGGCGTCCCTGTTCGGCGCGTTGGCGGGGTGCGGCGAACTGCCGTTCGACGACGCCGCCTTCGAGGCGACGGTCCAGCGCGCCGGCGTGGGGGTGGAGACCAGCCTGCGCGCCTGGCGTGCCGGCATGCAAGCGGTCCGCAAGCCGATGCGGCTGGATGCACCGGCCGATCCGATGGCGACTGCGCCCAAACCCCTGCCAGCACGTGCCGCCTCACCCGAGGTGGAGCCGCTGCGGGCACGGATCGAGCGCGAATTTCCGCCCGCCGCCCACGCGATGCTGGGCGCCGGGCTGCAGCGCGTGATGGAATACCAGGACGTTGCCTACGGCGCCGAGTACCTGGACCGGATGAGCGCGCTGCACCGGCATGCGCAAGAATGTGGTGGCGCGCAACACGGCCACGCCGCCACCGTGGAGGCCGCGCGCTGGGTCGCGGTGGCAATGGCGTACGACGACGTGATCCGGGTGGCCGATCTCAAGACCCGCGCCGAGCGC
>JANLQZ010000546.1:0-4137 GCA_031368125.1 Betaproteobacteria bacterium | reverse complement strand
CAGCCCCTTGGTCAGGATCAGGTCCTTGATCGATACCGGCACGCCGTCCAGCGGCCCGCGCGGCTCGCCCCGGGTCCAGCGCTGCTGGCTTTCCCGCGCTGCGTCGGCCGCCCCGGCCCGGTCGAGGCAGACGAAGGCGTTGAGTTCCCGGTCCAGTCGGTCGATGCGCGCAAACACCGCGCGCGTCGCCTCCACCGGGGACGCCGCCCCGGCGCGGTAGAGTCGTGCCAGCTCGGTGGCGGTGCAGTCGGCAAGGTCGGTGGGGCTCGTGGTCATGGTCGCCTTTGAGTGGGATGCGGGCGCTGGGGCTGTTGCGTCTGACCATGCCGAGCGCCAATGAAGATTCCTGTGCCAGCGCGCCTGGAGGCCTGAGAGCGTGTGATCGCTGGCAAGGGGCAGACGAGTGACAGTGAATTGAACGGAAATTGCACGGATTCAGTCTACTGGTACGGGTCGGGCTGCGCCGCCGTACCACCGCAGGGCGCGCAGCGCTGGGCCGAGACCGGCGGGTATCGCGGCACGACGAACCACCGCTCAGTTCTGGCGCCAAGGCAGGCCGCGCATGCGCCAGCCGCCGGCCTTGCCGCGGTGCGCCATGTCGTCCGGGTTGCCCTCGAAGCCTTCCAGGATGTTGTACGCCTCCAGCCCCAGCTCGGTGGCACGTCTGGCCGCGGCGATCGAGCGCACGCCGCTGCGGCACAACAAGACCACTTTCCTGCCGGCCGGCACCGCCGCCTTCAGCGCCTGGTCGAATTGCGGGTTCATCGCCATGCCGGGCCATTGTTTCCAGGCCACGGGCACAGCATCGGGGATGAATCCCACCCATTCCCGCTCGGCGTCGGTGCGCACGTCGACCAGTACGGCGGCACCGGACTGCCACCACTGGAACGCGAGCTGCGGCGGCACGTCGCCCGCGTAACCTGTCGCCAGGTGCACCTCAGGCTCCGAGGCGATCGCGCCCGCGGACGAACCATGGTCGCCGGCGTCGTGGCGGATGCCGGAGCTCAGGTTGGCAGGCACCGCCTCGTCCATGCGTTTCGGACGCGGCAGATGGAGTCCGTCCATGATGGCGACAAACTGCGCCTCGGTCTTGCCCGCGATGCGCGCGTTGCCGGCCTTCTCGGCGCCGATGGTCGAATGCGTGCGGCCCTCGTAGTCGTGCGCCGGCCAGACGGTGGTGTGCTCGGGCAAGGCGAACAGCACCTGCGTGATGCTGCGGTACAGCGCCCGTGCGTCGCCGGACTGGAAGTCGGTGCGGCCGCAACCGTCGATCAGCAGCGCATCACCCGTGAACACATGGTCGCGCCACACGAAACTCATGCTCCCGGCGGTGTGGCCCGGCGTATGCAGCGCCCGGATGCTTTCGCCGCCGAAGCGCAGCACATCCTGGTCCTTGAGTTGTACCGCCGCAGTGCGGATATCGCAGCCCTGCGGCGCGGCCGTGCGCGCGCCGGCATGTTCGGCCAGCAGGGCGGCGCTGGTGATGTGGTCGGCATGGGCATGGGTCTCGACCGTCCAGGCCAGCTTGAGGCCGTACTCGCGCAGGGTCGCCAGGTCGCGCTCGACCTGGTCGTCCACCGGATCGATGATCAGGGCGTCGCGGGTCGATTCATCGAACAGGATGTAGGTGTAGGTGCACGAGGCCGGGTCGAACAGCTGTATTGGTCGCATGGGGACTCCATTGCTGTGGTTGGGTCGGGGTATGCTCGGGGTAGTTTAGGACTTCAGGAGGCGGTTGTGGGCGAATACACGCAAGCCCTGCAGGGCGGCATTCTGATCGGCCTGGCCAGCTGGATCCTGCTCGCCGGCACCGGCCGCATCGGCGCCGTCAGCATCATCACCAGCGGTGTGCTGACCACGCGCGCGCAGTCGTCGCCGTGGCGCTGGGCGTTCCTGGCCGGGCTGGCCGGCGGCGGCGCCCTGTTCACTTATGTGCTGGACGTGCCGCGCGTCGACCTGCGCTCTGCCGCCATGCTGGTCCCGGCCGGATTGCTGGTCGGTTTCGGCACCGTCCTGGGATCGGGCTGCACCAGTGGCCATGGTGTCTGCGGCCTGGGCCGGCGCTCCAAGCGGTCGCTGGCCGCGGTATTGGTATTTGTTGGCACCGCTGTCACCACGGTCCTGGTCACGTCCCACCTGCCGCCGGCAAAATGGTGGGTCACGCTGGTGTTCGAAGGCCTGGAATGGCTGCTGCGCAGGTAACTGGCGCGGCATCGATTTTTTGCAGGAATGGCGAGCATGCACACCACCACCACCGCTGCCAACCTGGAGGGGGCGCAAGTCGCCTGGGCGCCGACGAACCCACGCGCCGAATTGCTGGTTTCGTTCGCCGCAGGGCTCATCTTCGCGGCCGGCCTGGTCCTGTCCGGGCTGACCCAGCCGGACACGGTGCTCGCATTTCTGGATATCAAGGAGATGTTCGTCGGGGTTTTTCCGGGGTTGTGGAACCCGACGTTCGGGATCGTGATCGCCGGCGCGGTGGTGATTGCGTTGATCGGCTTCAGCGCCACGCCGTATGCGAGTGTGCGGCCCTGGTTTGCACCCGTCTTCCACCTGCCGGCGCGGGAGTCGGTCGACACACGCCTGTTGGCCGGTGCGGTGTTGTTCGGGCTTGGATGGGGCTTGAGCGGCTACTGCCCGGAATCGGCGCTGGCCGTGCTGTTCACCGGCCAGATCGATACCGTCATCTTCGTGCTGGCGATGTTGCCCGGCATGTGGCTGGCCCGAAAGGTCTGATGCCGGGCCAGCCAGCCGGCAGCGAACACGTGATCGCCACAAATCGATTACAGTTGACGTTTACGTAAACGTAAACTCCAGCCTCGCTCCCGTGCTTGGGAGCGTCCGCCCATCGACCTCCAGGAGAATCCCATGACCGACTTGTCCGGCGAATACAAGGCCCTGAGCAACTACCGGCCGGTGCACAAGGTCCGTTTTGTGACCGCCGCCAGCCTGTTCGACGGTCATGACGCCGCGATCAACATCATGCGGCGCATCCTGCAGGGAATGGGCGCCGAAGTGATCCACCTGGGACACAACCGCAGCGTAGACGAGGTGGTGACCGCGGCGCTGCAGGAAGACGTGCAGGGCATCGCGATCAGTTCCTACCAGGGCGGCCATGTCGAGTACTTCAAGTACATGGTGGACCTGCTCAGGGCCCGCGGCGGCTCGCACATCCAGGTGTTCGGCGGCGGCGGCGGCGTGATCGTTCCCCCCGAGATCCGTGAACTGCACGCTTATGGGGTGGCACGCATCTTCAGCCCCGAGGACGGCCAGAAGATGGGCCTGGCCGGCATGATCGGCGAGATGGTGATGCGCTGCGACAAGGACCTGACCGGCTTCGCCCCGACCGACGTGGCCGCCATCCAGGGACATGGCGAGATGCACTGGCGCGCACTGGCGCAACTCATCACGGCACTCGAGAACGAGAACGCCGGTGGCGAGCGCAAAGCCGCGCCGGGCGCGGATTTTGCGGCGTTGGTGGAAACCATCCGCGCGCGCGCGGCGGCCATCAAGGTGCCGGTGCTGGGCATCACCGGCACCGGTGGCGCCGGCAAGTCTTCGCTGACGGACGAGCTGATCCGCCGCCTGCGTCTGGACCAGGGCGACCGGTTGCGCGTGGCGGTGATCAGCATCGACCCGTCGCGACGCAAGAGTGGCGGCGCGCTGCTGGGCGACCGCATCCGCATGAATGCGATCGGGCCGTGGAAAACGACGACCGTCCACGAAGCGCAATTTCCCGACGCGGCGCCCCTGGGGAAATCAGCCCCCTCGGCGCCGAGCTCCGCGGCTCCGAGTCTGCCGGCGCAGATGGGGACGAAGCGCAAGGCCGCCGCTTCCGGCGTTGGCACGTCCGGCGCAGCACCTGCGCCGCCGGCCCTGCCCGGCGGCGGGGCAGCGACGAGCGTGGGGGCGCGTGTCTTCATGCGCAGCCTGGCCACGCGTGATTTCGGCTCGGAGATCAGCGCCGCGCTGCCCGATGTGATCGCCGCCTGCAAGTGCGCCGGCTTCGACCTGATCGTGGTGGAGACCTCCGGCATCGGGCAGGGCGACGCGGCGATCGTGCCGCATGTGGACGTGCCGCTGTACGTGATGACGCCCGAATACGGCGCGGCCAGCCAGCTGGAAAAAATCGACATG
>JANLQZ010000537.1:0-2143 GCA_031368125.1 Betaproteobacteria bacterium | reverse complement strand
CTTGCTGGCCATGATCCTGGTCTTGAACCGATCCTTCAGGATGCCGTAGTAGGCCTGGTTTTCGGCCGCGGCCCAGACCTGGGCATACTGACCCCGCGCCTGTTTGGCCGCCGCCTCGTCGGGCGCAGCGCGGCTGACGATCCGGATCACCTTGACCACCACATAACCCTGATCGCCAAGATCGACACCAGTGACCACTGGAAACGCCGACGGGTCGGCCCGCAACGCCGCCTCCAGGGCTTTGGGAGCCAGTCCCTGAGGCTGGTCGCGCGATACCACGACGGCCGGCGCGGAGGACGCGTCCGCTGGGTTGGCCTTCCACGCTGCCAACCGCGCCTGCCCTTCCTTGCGTGCCAGTTCGGCCGAGCGCACGGCGGCCAGCCGATCACGCACGGCCGCGCGAACTTCGGCAAATGGCAGCGTACGCGCCGGCGTGTGCAACGCAACGCGTCCCGCCACCAGTTGGTTCGGAGCTGTCTCGACCGCCTCGGTGTTGCGTTTCTTCTGGACCGCGTCTTCACCAAACAGCGCATTGAGAAACTTCGTATTGGCCAGCACACCCTTCGCACCGGCGGCGGGCACGCGCAACACGTTGCTGGCCGTCTTGACTTCTAGTTTGAGCCGCTCGGCCACCGGCTTGAGGCTGTCGGGCTGCTCGTACACCCCATTGGTGAACGCCTCTGCCGATTCCGCAAACTTGCGTTGCGCCTGCTGGGTCTTGAGATCGGCCTCGATATTTACGCGCAGTTCCTCGAAACCGCGCTGCTTCGGCGACTTGAGGTCCGTCAGTCGAATGATGTGGTAGCCAAAATCAGACTCGACCACATCGCTGATATCGCCCTTTTTCATCGCAAACGCCGCATCCTCGAAAGGCTTGACCATCGCGCCGCGCGCAAAGAAGTCGAGGTCGCCACCGCCGGGCGCCGAGCCCACGTCCTGGGAATTCTTCTTTGCCACTTCGGCAAAGCTGTCCGGCGCCTTGCGCACCTCTGCCAGCAGTTCCTGCGCGCGCGCCTTGGCCTTCTGGCGATCAGCCGCCGGCGCGTCCTTGGCCGCGTTGATCAGGATGTGGCTGGCGCGCCGCTCCTCGCTGCCACTCAGCCGCGCGGCATTCTGATCGTAATAGGCCTTCAGGTCCTGCTCACTGATGCTGATGGACTTCTTGATGCTGTCCAGGTCCAGCACCAGGTACTCTATGTTGATCGACTCCGGTGCCTGGAACTGCGCCTGGTTGCTTTTGTAATAGGCCTCGATCTCGGCATCGCTCAAAGTGGTCTTGGCGCTGAAATCGGAAGACGAGAAGCTGGCGAATTGCACCTCGCGTTTCTCGAAAAAAGCACCCAGCGCCACATCGGCAATCACCGGCGCCGAGAACGCGGTGGCAACCACGCCCGCCTCGACCTGTCGCACCGAGAGGTCGCGCCGCACCCGTGCTTCAAAACCTTCAGGGGTCAAACCCTGGCTCGCCACCAGCAGCCGGTAACGTTCCATGTCCAGGCCGCCGTCGGGCCGTCGCAGCGCGGCAATCGCAGGGTTTTGCTGCAACTCGCGCGCCAGCCGCGTATCACTGGTGACCAGCCTCGACTTGTCGGCGGCCTCGGCCAGAACCCGCTCGCGCACCAGGCGCTCCAGTGTCGCGTAGCGGGCCTGGGGCGAATCGAACAGCTTCGCATCGATGCCTGGTGACGAGGCCCGGATGCGCTCCACTTCCGACTTGTGGGCGAAGTCCCATTCCGCCTGCGTGATATCGCGCCCGCCGACTCGCGCCACCGCAGAAGCGCTGTCGTTGAAGCGCTTGTAACCATCGATCCCGACCAGAACGAAGGCCGGGATGATCAGCAAGAACATCATGAACATCAGGATCTTGGTGTGCTTGCGGACTAGATCGAACATGCGCTACTTCTCCATGAAAACGAAGTGCCGGTGCGAACCACATGCACAAAGCATGTGGGCCGCACCGCGACAGCAAAAAAAAGGCGAACACTTTTGTTCGCCTTCTGTCTGGGTGGTGGGTGCTGACGGGCTCGAACCGCCGACCTACGCCTTGTAAGGGCGCCGCTCTACCAACTGAGCTAAGCACCCCACCGAAACCGGGTGTCTCAATTCAAGGCGTCTTTCAACGCCTTGCCTGGACGAAACTTTG
>JANLQZ010000615.1:0-2338 GCA_031368125.1 Betaproteobacteria bacterium | reverse complement strand
CTGCCACCGGTGCCGCTGGTGCATGTGGATGCGGTGCGCACCAACATCGGCCGCTGGTGGCAGGCCGACGTCGCGGTGGTCGGCGACGCCCGGCTGGTGGCCACGCAGCTGGCGGCGGCACTGCCAGACCGAAGCTCCGAGGACAAGCCCTGGCACAGCGCAGAAATGCGCGCCAGCATCGCCGCCTTCGAACACACGCAGGACTTCCAGGTCGCGCATACCGCACGCACGGTGGATCCGCGCGTCCTCACGCTCGAGCTCAGCCGCATACTCCCGGAAAACCGCCACATCGTCTTCGACGGCGGCAACTTCATGGCCAATTGGGCCTATTTTTCGCTGCCCGGGCCCGGGCATTTCACGCACACCCTGGACTCCGGCTCGGTCGGGCTGGGCCTGGGTGCGGCCATCGGCGTGGCGCGGGCGCAGCCCGAACGCACGGTGCTGCTGATGATCGGCGACGGCGGCATGCTGATGTCCATGGGCGAGATCGAAACCATCATCCGCGAAGACCTGCCGATCATCGTGCTGGTCATGAACGACGCGGCCTACGGCGCCGAGGTTCACATCCTCAGGGGCCAGAACCTGCCGCCCGCCAAGGCCGAGTTCTTCGACGTCGAGTTCGCGCCGATGGCGCAGCCGCTGGGCTTCGACTGCCACACCATCCGCAGCATGGACGACCTGAAGAAGATCGAGTCCGTGCTGGCCAAGCCGGACGGGCCGATCTTCCTCGACTGCAAGATCAACGGCGAGGTGATCGCACCCTTCATCACCGAGTTCATCCACAAGGACACCGGCAAGCGGGCCTAGCGCGGACCATCGCCTGAACAGCCCGACAAGGAGACCCCGCCATGACAGGACGACTCGCAGGCAAGGTGGCCATCGTGACCGGCGCCGCGTCCGGCATTGGCCGGGCCTGCGCGCAACTGTTTGCCGCCGAAGGCGCACGCGTGATGTGCGCCGACCTCAATGCCGCCGGGGCGCGCGAGACCGCGCAGGGCATTGGCGCCGCGGCCATCGCCTCCACGGTGGACGTGGCCCTGGAACCGGACGTCAAGCGCATGGTGCAGGAGACCGTGGCGGCGTTCGGCAAACTCGGTGTGTTGTACGCCAACGCGGGAATCGCCGAGGCCACCAACGCCATCGACATGACGCTCGAGTTATGGAACCGCATGATCGCGATCAATCTCACCAGCGTGTGGTTGTCGGCCAAGCACGCGTTGGCGCACATGATCGCGGCCGGTGGCGGGTCGATCATCAACCAGTCGAGCACGGCCGGCCTGATCGGCATCCCCGACATTCCTCACTACTCGGCCGCCAAGGCAGGCGTGATTGGGCTGACGCGCCAGATCGCCGCCGAATACGGCCCGCGGAACATTCGCTGCAACGCGATTTGTCCGAGCTCGATTCCCACCCCGCTGGTGGCCGGCGTGTGGGAGACCCGCGCCAGGAATGCCAAGGACACATCCAGCTTCGAAGCCCAGCAGGCCGTGGTTGCCGCCCGGCACCCGCTGCGCCGCCTCGGCGTGGTGGCGGACTGCGCCAACCTGGCGCTGTTCCTGTCCAGCGACGAGTCGTCCTGGATCAGCGGGGTGGCAGTGCCGCTCGATGGCGGGCTGACGGCGACCTGATGGGGCCCTTCGGCACATTGGCGATGCTCTGCCGGCCGATGTGACTGGCGCGCCAGGCGACCGGGCAGGATCGCGAAGGCAATTTCGGCAGAGCATTCAACAACCCAGGAGACAAGCATGACAACCGGAGACAAACGAGACCACGTGACTCGCCGCAGCGCGCTCGGGGCGCTCGGCGCGCTCGGCGCGCTGGCCCTGGCCACACCGGTGGCCCAGGCCCAGCAGGGCGATGCCAACTGGCAGAAGGTCGTGGCTGCCGCGAAGAAGGAAGGCAGCCTCGTCATCTACCACCAGGCCGTTCCCCAGGTGCTGGACCGGGTCACCAAGGACTTCATGGCCATGTACCCGGAGATCAAGGTCGAGTACCGCCGCCTGCTCACGCCGGTGACGCACATGCAGGCAATCGAAAGCGAGAAGGCCAACAAGCTCGACGGCGCCGACATCACCCAGTACGCCAATGCGATCTGGTACCGGGACAAGTCGCAGGAGAACTTCTTCCTCAAGCCCGTCGGCCCGGCGACCGCGGAATACCCGAAGGAGAGCCTGCTGTACGGCGCAGTGCCCGTCGTGGCTGTGATGCCGTTCGTGATGGCCTACAACACCAATATCGTCAAGACGCCCATCACCAGCATGCGCGACCTGCTGCGCCCGGAGCTCAAGGGCAAGGTCGGCAGTTCCGACCTGGTGGCCGAGACGGTGTATGCCTTCTA
>JANLQZ010000486.1:0-2683 GCA_031368125.1 Betaproteobacteria bacterium | reverse complement strand
ACGCACCTACGACGCCACACCCGAACCCAAGCTGGTGGTCGCGGTCGGGGATTGTGGTGGCGACGGCGGCATTTTCGGTGCCGGTTATGCCAGTTGCGGCCGGGTGTCCAATGTCATCCCGGTACATCTGGTGGTGCCGGGTTGCCCGCCACCGCCGCTGGAGATACTGCGCGGCATTCTGGTCGCTGTTCGTCGGGTCCAGGACCGTGTCGGCCACGTCTGATCCGACCAGCACGGCGGGCCGCAGCCAGCTCGTGCCGGTCCTGGCACCGTTGTTTGCGCTCAACCTGTTGGCCATCGGCATCGGACTATGGGGCGACGGCGCCGCGTCGGCGGCGTGGCTGGTGGTGCTGGGAGTGCTGGGGCTGTTCGGCACATGGGCCACCGCGCTGCTGTGGCGGCGTAACGCGCGCCGCCTGGAGCGGGCAACCGTCGACGCGGTCCATTCGGTTTTGCCGCAGCAAGAACTGGAACTCGCGCGCGCGCAAGGCCGGGCCGCCGAGTTGCGCCTGCGCGAGGTGATCGACGCCATTCCCGCCGGGCTGGCAATCTACGACAACCAGGACCGGCTGATTGGCTACAACCAGGAGGTGTCGCGCCAATACCCCTACCGTGGCGAGGGCAACGTCATCGGCGACACCTACGAGGCGCTGATGCGGCGCGCGCTGGCCGCCGGAAAGATCCCGGACGCGGTGGGCCGCGAGGAAGAATGGCTGGCCATGCGTCTGGCTGGGCGCGGCACGCTGAACAAGCCATTGCTGCGCCACACCGACGACGGCCACTGGGTCCACTTCTATGAAAACCGCACGCCGTCGGGTTATCTGGTCATGACGCGGCTGGACATGACCCCGATGGTCGAAAAAGGGCTGGCGCTGGAACGTGCCAACGACCAGCTGCTGCGCCTGTCGACGACCGACGGGCTGACCGGCATCGCCAACCGGCGGTTGTTTGACCAGACCTTGCAGAACGAGTGGCAGCGTTGCGCCCGAACCCAGGCCAAGCTGTCGATGCTGATGATCGACATCGACCACTTCAAGCGCTACAACGACCACTACGGCCACCCGACCGGCGACGAGTGCCTGCGCCAGGTCGCACGTGTGCTGGGTCTGTGCGTCAAGCGCTCGGGTGAGATGGTGGCGCGTTTTGGCGGGGAGGAATTCGCCATCCTGTTGCCCGGTGCCAACGCGCAGGAAGCCAGGCAGGTGGCGCAGCGTTGCCTGCACGAAATGCTCAACGCCAGGATCCCGCACGCCGACTCGCCCGTGTCGCCCTGGTTGTCGGTGAGTATTGGCGTGGTCACCATGGTGGCGGCGCCGGGCCAGTCGCCAGCCAACCTGGTCGAGGCTGCCGACAACGCGATGTACCGCGCCAAAGAGGCCGGGCGCGTGCGCATCGAAGTCTTTGAACCGGCGCCTGCCGACGCCGCTGCGACCGGACCGGTCTCCAGATAAGACGCCACTGGCTTCGGGGTCGTGTTGCCGCCGCCACCCTCGCCGGCAACACTCTCCGCAGCGGGGCGCGGCGACGACACGGGCTGCCAGACCGGTCGGCGCGGTCGTCGACGGATGGATAAAGCTCAGCGCACCCGCATCCCGGGCTGGGCGCCGGCCCAGGGCTCGAGCACATGGATGCCGGGTTGGGCTTTCTCGTCGGCATGCCCGGCCGCCAGCACCATGCCTTCGCTGATGCCGAATTTCATCTTGCGCGGCGCCAGGTTGGCGACCACCACGGTCAGCTTGCCCAGCAGGTCCTGCGGCTGGTAGGCACTGGCGATGCCGCTCAAGACATTACGGGTTCGGCCTTCGCCCAGGTCCAGCGTCAGGCGCAGCAGCTTGGTGCTGCCCTCGACCGACTCGCAGTTGACTATCTTCGCAATACGCAGGTCGATCTTCGCAAAGTCGTCGATTCCGATCGTGGCAGCAATCGCTTCACCGCCGGGCAGGGCAGTGTCGGCCAGCGGTGCAACCGCCGACGAATCCTGGGCCGGCGCTTCGAACAGTGCTTCGAGTTGCTTGCTATCGACTCGCTGCATCAGGTGCTGGTAGGGCCGAATCGAACCGGCCAAAGCGCCTGCATCCGCCCACACCGGCGCCCGTTCGATGCCGAACAGGCTTCTGTACGCCTGTTCGGCCAGCGATGGAATGATCGGCGCCAGGTAGATCGTGAGAATCTGGAATGCGCGAATGCATTGCGAGCAGACAACGTGCAATTCGCCGCGCCTGCCGGTGTCCTTGGCCAGCTCCCACGGCTTGTTCCGGTCGAAGTAGCCATTCACCTCATCGGCGATACGCATGATCTCGCGGATCGCCTTGGCGAATTCACGCTGCTCGTAGGCGTCGTGCAGTTCCGCTTGCGCGGCTGCCGCACTCGACGCGGGGTTCCCGTCGGCCGCGCTCGCCGCCGGTTGCGCGAGCCGGCCCTCGAAATACTTGTTGATGAAGGTCGCGGCGCGGCTCGCGATGTTGACGTATTTGCCGATCAGGTCGCTGTTCACCCGGGCCATGAAGTCTTCCGGGTTGAACTCGATGTCTTCGTTGCGCGACGACAGCTTCGCCCCGATGTAGTAACGCAGCCACTCCGGGTTCATGCCCAGCGCCAGGTACTTGAGCGGGTCCAGGCCGGTGCCCCGGCTCTTGCTCATCTTCTCGCTGTTGACGGTCAGGAAACCGTGCACGAAGACGGC
>JANLQZ010000478.1:0-3701 GCA_031368125.1 Betaproteobacteria bacterium | reverse complement strand
ATGAATGCAATTTGACCACTCATGGATTCCCCTGGAACATTTGTGCGACCACCGTGCGCACCCGCCGCCACAGTCTAGCCCGAAGTACGGGCGTGGGGTATTCTTCGCGACCTATGCAAACCATTCTTGCGCTCGATCAGGGCACCACGAGCTCGCGGGCCATCCTGTTTGACCGCGCCGGGCAGGTACGCGCTGTTGCGCAAAGGGAGTTTCGCCAGCTTTTTCCGCATCCGGGCTGGGTCGAGCACGACGCTGCTGAAATCTGGAGTTCCCAGTACGCAGTGGCAGTCGACGTACTCAATCAAGCGGGTCTGCGGGCCGCCGACATCAACTCGATTGCCATCACGAACCAGCGTGAGACGACGGTCCTGTGGGACCGGAAGACCGGCGAGCCGGTGGCCAACGCCATCGTGTGGCAGGACCGACGCACCGCGGGTCGCTGCGACGAATTGCGGGCCCGGGGGCGCGCCCCGATGATCCAGAAAAAGACCGGGTTGGTGCTGGACGCCTATTTCTCCGGCACCAAGCTGCAGTGGTTGCTCGACCACGTGCCGGGCGTGCGTGCACGCGCCGTGCGCGGTGAACTGGCCTTTGGGACCGTGGACAGCTGGCTGATCTGGAAACTGACCGGTGGCCAGCACCACGTCACCGACGCCAGCAACGCATCACGCACATTGTTGTTCAATATCCACACCCTGCAATGGGACGCCCAACTGCTGGCGCTGTTCGACATACCGCCTTCGGTGTTGCCGCAGGTCGTGGCGTCGAGCGGCGAACTTGGCCGGACCGACCCCGCGATTTTTGGCCAACCGGTGTGTATTGCCGGCGTGGCCGGCGACCAACAGGCGGCCACCTTCGGGCAGGCCTGTTTTTCCCCCGGCATGGCCAAGAACACCTATGGGACGGGCTGCTTCATGCTGATGAATACGGGCGCCACCGCCGTCGTCAGCCGCCACAAACTGCTTTCCACTGTGGCGTGGGTCGGCCCCGGCGATCCACTGAACCCGGCGATGGCCTGTTATGCGCTGGAGGGTTCGGTCTTCGTGGCCGGTGCGGCGGTCCAGTGGTTGCGCGACGGGCTGAAGATCATCCAGTCGGCCGAAGAAGTGCAGGCGCTGGCGCAACAGGTTGCCGATACGCAGGATGTGTACCTGGTGCCGGCGTTCGCCGGCCTGGGCACGCCGGACTGGGACGGCCATGCGCGCGGGGCGCTGGTGGGCATCACGCGCGGCACCAATGCCGCGCACATTGCCCGTGCGGCGCTGGAATCGATCGCGCTGCAGACCGCGGACGTGTTTGGAGCTATGGCCAATGACTCGGGCATCGCACTGCGCGAGTTGCGGGTGGACGGCGGTGCCAGCCGCAACAACCTGCTGATGCAGATGCAGGCCGATTTCCTGGGCGTTCCGGTGGTGCGTCCGCGCGTCACCGAGACCACCGCGCTCGGGGCGGCCTACCTTGCCGGCCTGGCCACCGGATTTTGGTCGGGCGTGGATGAACTGGCTTCGCAATGGGCGATGGACCGGCGCTTCGAGCCCACCATGCCGGGCGCGGCGCGGGCGGAAAAACGGGCGCGATGGCGCCAGGCCGTCCAGCGCTCGAAGGGCTGGGTAAACCATTGACCGCCGGATCGATCGCTGGCGCTTTGCCAACCGCGCGCCGGGACTTGGTCGACCGGCTGGCGCGTCCGCATACCTACGACGTGGCCATTGTCGGCGGCGGAGCCACCGGTCTGGGGGTGGCGCTGGACGCCGCGGCGCGCGGATTCAGCGTGGTGCTGGTTGAGTCGCACGATTTTGCCAAGGGCACCTCGTCGCGCGCCACCAAGCTGGCCCATGGCGGGGTGCGTTACCTCGCGCAGGGCAATATCTCGCTGGTGCGCGAAGCCCTGTACGAACGCACCAGGCTGCTGCACAACGCGCCGCACCTGGCCCAACCACTGGCATTCGTGATGCCCTCGTACCGATGGTGGGAGACGCCGTTTTACGGCCTGGGGCTCAAGATGTACGACCTGCTGGCGGGCAAGGCCGGGCTCGGGAACACCGAGTTCCTGAGCCGCAGGCAGACCCTGGACCTGTTGCCGAACGCGTTGGCGGCGGGCCTGCTCGGCGGGGTCAAATACTGGGACGGGCAATTCGACGACGCGCGGCTGGCGCTGGCGCTGGCGCGCAGCGCGGCGCAACGCGGCGCGCTGCTGGTGAACTACTGCCGGGCCGACGACCTGCTGTTCGATCAGGGCAAGGTGGCGGGGCTGCATTGTGTCGACACCGAAACCGGCACCGCGTTGGCGCTGCGGGCGCGCTGCGTCATCAATGCCACTGGCGTCTGGGTCGACGAATTGCGCCAGAAGGACGGTGACGCCAACCGCGGTGACGGCCGCCGGCCGACCAAACCGATGGTGGCGCCCAGCCAGGGTGTTCATATCGTGGTGGACCGCGAGTTCCTGCCGGGCAACACCGGGTTGATGGTCCCCAAGACGGCCGACGGTCGGGTGTTGTTCGCCGTTCCCTGGCTGGGCAAGGTCGTTTTGGGCACCACCGACACGCCACGCAACGACCTGGCGCGTGAACCGCAGCCGTTCAGGCACGAGGTCGATTTCATCATGAGCGAGGCCGGGCGTTACCTGCAGCGCGCGCCCACCCGCGCCGACGTGCGCAGCATGTGGGTCGGGTTGCGCCCGCTGGTCAAGCCGCAGGACGATGACGGCGACAACACCAAGGGGCTGAGTCGTGAGCACACGGTGCTGGTCAGCCGCAGCGGATTGGTCACGGTGACTGGCGGCAAATGGACCACCTACCGTGCCATGGCCGAGGACGTGCTCCAGAAGTGCTTCGACAAGTCACTATTGGCGGAGCGAAAATCCGGCGTGACCACTGACATGAAACTCGTGGGTGCCAATTCCGCCGACGATACCTCGCCCTCCATTGGCGGGCCACCGGGCTTGCATTGTTATGGCACCGAGCAGGCGCAGGTGCTCGGTTTGCCGGGCGCGCAGGTCGAATTGGCACCGGGCCTGAGCGAGGCCATGGTCCGTTTTGCCGTGCGGCACGAATACGCGCGTTGTGTCGAGGATGTGCTGGCGCGGCGATCGAGGCTGCTGTTCCTGGACGCCCGGCTGGCCAAATCGCTGGCGCCACGGGTCGGCGTCATCGTCGCCGAGGAAACCGGCCTCGACGCCCGGACCGGGGCCTTCTGCGACCTGGCCGACAGCTATTTGCGCCTGCCGGAGTAGCCGCGGCAGCGCGCCGGAGCAGCGTTTCGGAGAAGCGCGCTTGACGCGATCGGGCGATCTGTTGCATAATCGCAGGCTTCGCTCTTTACCGAGCGCTTAAGTTTCTGCCCAAAGGAGGCGGTGTGAGTGGTTCACGCCGCGGACGACGGGCCCAAGACTGACCTGTGTGACTGGTGCCGAACGATCGGTGCAGGGCACAAAGGTGCAAGTTGGGAATATTGAAATGATCCAGACTGAATCCCGATTGGAAGTTGCCGACAATACCGGCGCGAAATCCGTCCTGTGCATCAAGGTGCTGGGCGGATCGAAGCGGCGTTATGCGAGTGTTGGCGATGTCATCAAGGTGAGCATCAAGGAAGCCGCTCCGCGTGGTCGCGTCAAAAAAGGCGAGATCTACAGCGCGGTCGTGGTGCGTACTGCCAAAGGCATCCGCCGCAGTGACGGCTCCCTCGTCAAGTTCGACAGCAAC
>JANLQZ010000460.1:0-6439 GCA_031368125.1 Betaproteobacteria bacterium | reverse complement strand
CCTGCGTGAACACCAGCAGCCCGCTGGCCGCGTGCTCCAGCGGCGTCACGCACAGCAGTTGCAGGAAATGGCGCTTGAGCATGCGGATGCCGGAACGGTCGGCCTTGAAGCGGTTGCCCGCAACCAGCATTTGCGCCGCCGGCTTGCGTCCATCGTCCCAGTCGTAACCCGGCGGCTTGTGCAGCAGCAGCGTGACCGGCGTAGCCGGGTCGAGGCGCGCCTTCGGGTCGAGTTCGACCTTCTGGTCCAGCACCTTGAACTGCGGCGTCTCGACCACTTGCCCGTCCACCCGCACCCAGCCGCCTTCGATGTACAACTCGGCCTCCCGGCGCGAACACGGCACCATGGCGGCTACGCGCTTGGCGAGGCGAACAGGTTCGGTCATGGGCGGGCTGGGCTGGTGGGCGGGCCAGTTTAGCCGACGGCACCGGCGCGCGGCACAGGCTGGCAGCCACGCGTTGCCCGATGCTGCGGACCTGTCAAATCCCGTGGCTGTGTAGCGTGACGACGCCTTTGGGTGTGCGCAAGGTCGCGACGACGTCGGGCGGGCCGGTCTCGACCACGATGCCGGCCAGGCCGATCGACCCGTAGGCCGCTTGCAGCGTGGCGGCCGCAGGATGGGTGACGGTGATGCCCTGCAGCGCGACGCCCGAACGCGGCAAGCTGTTTCTGGGGTGCAGGCGCAGCGGCTCGGTGGCGTCCGGGTTGCCCCACTGGATCAGGGTCGGGAGCGCACCGTTGAACAGGCGCTGCCCGTCGTCACGCACGCTGATCTGCCACTCCAGCAGGCCACGGCGTGAATGCCGGCTGGCCAGCACCACCGGCCCGCGCTCGATGCCCTGCGCACCCAGGGCGGCGCGCGCGGCCTGGATGTCGCTGGTACTGGCAACGAAATGCACCAGCCGCGGCCCGGTCGCGACGGCGGCCTGCAGGTCGGCATCGTCCATGTCGAACCAGCGTCGCGCGGGCGCATTTTTGGCACGCACCGCCTGGGGATTGATCGCGATGATTTCCAGGTAGGCCAGCGGGTGCGCAGGCGTGGCGACCTTGAACAAGCGGTTGTGGGTGCCATACGACGCATGTTCACCGCCCGGACCGGGCGTGATGCCGATCGTGGCCTCGCACCACTGCACCCCGAGTTCCAGCGTTGTGGCCACCACCACCAGGTGATCGATCTGTGTTTGCATCGCCGCACCATAACACCCGCGCCCTTGACCGGCACCACGCCGCAATGTTCGGCAGCGAACAGACCCGACGGGACGTTGCCGACACTGTGCAGGTGGTGATCCGGTCGGCCCGCTGCGACACGCGTGCAGGTGAGCACGCCTGTCGCTGCCCGACCGGTTATCCGGTGGAGCGGGTGTGCGTTGGCAGTCGGCAAACCAGTCGCTCAAACCCGAAGGTTCCATATGCATCGAATATGTCAACAGGCGGCAACGGGTTCAGGAGACGCCAGGCCCGCGCCGCACCGCTGCTGGTCTGCGTGGTTGGCGCTTGCGCTCACCTGCCTCGGGCTCGCCGGCTGCGGCGGAGGCGGTGGCGGCGGTGGCGCCGGTGACGGCAGCGGTGATGCGTCGTCGAACTACGGCGTGGTCAGGGTCACGGTCAAGGACAGCTTTGGCTCGGCGGTCGCCGGAGCCACGGTACTGGGGCCACGCGGCGCACTGAGCACGGACGCGCTGGGGACAACACTGGTCGTCATCCATTGGCCTGACGTCACCGCGAACTTGACGGTCTCGCGTGCCACCTACGCCGACAAGACCGTGGTCGCGACCAGCGTCACGGGACAGGTCAGCGACCTCACGGTCACGCTCGACCGCGCGACATCGGCGGCAGGGGGTTCGCTCACCTCGCGCAGCGGCGTCCTGCCGACCGTCGGCAACGCCGGCCAGCAGATGACGTTCGAGATCGAACTGGTGGTGGTCGATGGCGACTCCCGGCCGATCGGAAACCTGGGCATGGCGAACTTCCAGCTGCGCCCCTGCACCCCGGACCCGGCCAACACCCGCGTCGATTGTGTGCGCGGCTCCGTTGCCGGCGCCGATGTGGCGTACACCCCGGCGATGTCTGCGCCCGAAGCCGCACAGCTGATCGCCGGCCTGCCGGCCAGGCCGTACGCCGCCGCGCTGCTGCTCGACCAGAGCGGCAGCATCGTGTTGTCCGACCCCACCGGGGCACGGCTGTTCTCCACCAAGGCTTTCCTCGGCAGGCTGGGTGACGGCGACCACGCCCTGCTGGCCGCATTCGCGGGCAACCCCGGCGCGATGATCCCGACCTCCCCGCTCACGGTCTTCGGACCGTTCCGGGACCGGGCTTCGGCGTCCTCGTATTTCCCGACGCTGGATTCGCTTGCGTCGCTGGTAGGCGGCAATACTCCGCTGTAGGCATCGCTCGACAGCGTGCGCCAGCAACTGGCCGCCGACGCGACGCTGCCGGTCGGCATACCCAAGGCGGTGGTCGTGTTCACCGACGGCGCCGACACCAACTGCGCCAGCCCGGACGCCTGCCGCACCAGCCGCGAACAATCGATCCGGCTCGCCAACCAGGACCAGGTGCGCATCTTCACGATCGGCCTGTCCACCGGCGTGGACATCGCTGCGCTGGGCGAACTCGCCAGCCAGACCGGCGGCGCCATGCTCTACGCCGACACCGCCGACCAGCTGTTGCCGCTGTACGGCAGTGTCGGCAAGCTGCTGAGCCTGAGCCTGCCGACCTACCGGCTGCGGTGGACGGTCCAGGCCGGTGCCCCGGGTGCGTTCGTGTCGGGAAACACGCTGCTCGGTCGGGTGCAGGTGACCACCGGCGCCAAGACATTCGACATACCACTCATCGTCGGTATTCCCTGAAGCCAGGCCCCGGCCAGCCCCTGTCAGCCGATCACCAGCCCGGCGGAAGTTGCCATCGCGGCCACAGGCTGTCATTCCCGCAGTGTTGTCATCCCGGCACGTTCTGTCATCGCGCTAGTGGTTGTCATGCCGGCACAGGCTGCCATTCCCGCAGTGCTGTCATCCCGCCACATGCTGTTATCCCGCTAGTGGTTGTCATCCCGGCGCAGGCCCGGGATCCACAGTTGCGCGTGCTGCCGCTGGCCGAGCCGCTATTTCCGGCCTCCCCGCGTCGCGCCAGGCGCTGCCCGGCGTGGGCTGACACTGGGCGGTCGGTGCTGCGCCCAACTGCGCCACCGGCCCGGGCGTTATCGCAACGCGTCAGTCATCGTCATCTTCGGAATCGCCACGGCCTTTCAGATCATGTGCGCGGACCAGGGCGTCGCCGGAACCGACCGCGTCGAACACCCAACCGCCGACGAAGAGACGGCCGCCGTGCGCGCTCAAGCTCAATGGATGCCCTTCGCCTTGCACTACCTTGATGATGTCCTCCCAGACCAGAACACCGGTCTGTGCGGAATAGGTTCGGAGAATCCAGTCGTAGCTCCCTTGGTCGAACCCGGTTTCGCCGATGCCGGCGACCACCACCCGGTCGCCGGTGGCGATGATGGCCGTGGGCTGATCGTCGCCTCCCGACCGGTCGAATTCCTTTTTCCAGCGCAACCTGCCGCTCTCGAGGTCGTAGGCGCGAACGAGCCAGTTGCAATTGCTGGCCACGAATGAACTGCATTCGGAGCCACCGCTGCCGGCGACGAAAACACCGTGGTCGCTGATCGCGACTCCGAACGCAACGTCGCTGCCGCCGCCGGAGTCGAGCGAGTCGCTCCAGAGCAGTACACCCGTCTCGGCTTGATAGGTACGAACCACGAAGCGAATCTTGTCGCTGCCATCGCCGACCGAGCCCACCGCGACAACCCGCCTTCCGCGCACAGCGACCTGCCAAGCCACGTCGGTTACGAAAAAGAACCCCTGGTTGCCTACCGGCACCCTGTCTTGCCAGAGCACGGCGCCTGTGCCGGCGTCGTAGGTGCGGACGGTGAAGTGACGGACGATGCTGGCATCGGTCGTCACCCCGGCAGCGTAGACGCGGCCGCTGTCGATCGCGAGCGACACGTTGTGGTCGAAATTGCCACCGTCAAGAACGTCCTGCCAAAGGAGAATGCCAGTCTGCGTGTCGTAAGCGCGAACAAACCAGTCTGCCGTGCCATTGGCCTGAGCCGTGCGCCCGCCGACCAGCAGGCGACCGTCCTTGACGACCAGGTTGTGCGAGTCGGGCTCGTCTCGCTTGCCGGCCCGATCGAACTGGCTTTCCCACCGCAGGCGACCGCTTTGCTGCTCGTAAGCTCGGACCATCAGATCGCGGTCTCCCCGTGCCGTAGTGACGTATCCGCTGGCGAAGACGAGACCGCGGTCAGTTACCACGGCTTGCGCGGAATCGTTGCGGCCCGATAGATCGAGCTGGTCTTGCCATCGCAGTGCACCGGTGCGGGCATCGAGCGCCCGAACCAGCCAGTCGCGGTTGTTGGCCGCCTTGGTCACCGACCCGGCGACGAACACCAGACGCTTTGCAGTTGCCGTCGAGTTCGCCTGGTCGAAGCCGTTCGCCACGTCGAGCCGGTTCTGCCACAGCAATGCGCCTTCTGCGCTCCACGCAAGCGCGGGAACCTGGCAGATGCCAAGAAACAACAGCTTGACGACGGCCGAAGCCCAGCGGTGCGCCGATAAGGTCATTTTGTTGCTCCTGTCATTGGGTTTGCGCAATTGGGCGCAACACTGTCGAAAAGTCTACGCCTTGAATCCGCGCCAGACAACCGGAATCGTGCGGAATCGTGCGCAAAGCCAGCAGTTGGTCGGAAAGCGTGGGGCAGTCCCGACTTGCCCTGGTTCACCTGGATTGGACGTCCAGAAGCAGTCGCTCTTGAAGTTCCGCTTTCGGCCGCAGTTGGCGGCAGTCACGAACGTCCGCTGTCCGACGCGCCGGTCGTCCCATACGTGCTTGCATGCAGCGTCCCGGGGGCCATGCAGCACTGCCGGCTGAGCCCGCCTGCCGCTGGCCGAGCCTGCGCGCTGTCGGCAGGCACGTGCTCCCCCAACCGGCGCCCGACCGATGCCGACTTCAGCTGTTGGCGGCCGGCAGCCGCACCAAGCCCTGGGGTGCCAGGTGCGCGACCGCCGGCAGCGTCAAGGTCACGCGGGTGCCCGCGCCTGCAACACTTGCCACGTGCACCGCGCCCCCATGCAGTTCCGCGATCCGTTTGACGATCGCCAGGCCCAGCCCCTTGCCGCCCTCGCCGGTGGCCGGTGCGACCTTGCTGCGGCTCTGGTAGAAGCGGTCGAACAAGTGCGGCAGGTCGGCCGCGGGAATACCGGCGCCGGTGTCGGCGACGCTGACTTCGACCCGGTCGCCACGGGTGGTGGCGGCCAGCGTGATGGTGTCGCCGGCGCCGCAGAACTTGAGCGCGTTGTCCACCAGATTGGCCACGGCACGCTCGAACAGTTCGATATCGAGCGCCGCGAACGGCGCACTCGCCTGGACCCCGTCCTCGTGTTGCGCCCGCAGGTCGACCCCTTGCGCGGCCGCGCGCTGGCCGAAACGCAACGCAATGTCATCCAGCAACTCGCTGGCGTCGAGCACTTCGGGCTGCAGCTTGAACTCGGGTTCGTCCAGTTGCGCCAGGTCACCGAGCGACTGCACCAGCCGCGCCGCGTTGCGGGTGTTGCGCAGCGCCATCACGACCAGCTCCCGGTCGGCCGCGCGCCCCGCGTCGCCGCCCCAGCGTCCTTCCAGCGTCTCCAGGCAGGCGGCAGTGGCGGTCAGCGGCGAACGCAGGTCATGCGACAGGTTGCTCACGCCTTCGCGGCGGAAATGGTCGAGGCGGCGCAGCGCGGCCCACTGGCGCCGCACCGTGTCGAGCATCATCTCGAACGATGCGGTGAGCTGGCCGAATTCGTCCGTGCTGCGCGCCGGCAGCAGCCCGCTGGTGGCCTCGATCGACCCGTCCTCGAGCCCGCGCCGAGAAATCGTGGCCACCGCGCTGGTGAGCTGGCGCAGCGGGCGCGTGACGGCGGCGATAATCCACGCCGTCAACAGCGTCGCCAGCAGCACCACCCCCACGATCGCCGCCAGCGCCGGCTTGGCCACCGCGCTGCCCAGCACCTGCAGCCGGCCGGCCGGCAACACCGGCTTGTGGCACACCAGGTACAGGTAACCGGCCAGCGGTTCGTCGTTGCGGATCAGGGCGCGGCGCACCGGGCGCGCGGCAATCACGGCATCGGCGTCCATGCGCTCCGGGTCGTCGCCCATCACGTAGGGCATGTCCGTTCCGGCTGCCGCCTGCCGGACCGGCTCCAGTGCGACCTTGAAACCGGGTGGCAGCCGGGTGCTGCCGGTGGAGGACAGCACGGTGCCCTTGGCGTCGAGCAGGTACAGCTGGGTGTCGGGCTCGAACAGCACCAGGTTGCGCAGGAACTGGTTGAATTCCTCCGGCTGGCGTTCGTGCAGCTCGAACAGGTTGTCGTACATGCCCACCACCCGGCCCAGGAAGGCGTCGGAG
>JANLQZ010000413.1:0-2858 GCA_031368125.1 Betaproteobacteria bacterium | reverse complement strand
GTCCCGGCCCTCCCTCTGTCGTCCCGGCGAAGGCCGGGATCCATGGATCGCGGGTCAAGCCCGCAATGACATCCCTCTGCGTCGTCCCGCCCCTGCGCGTCGTCCCGCCCTTTTGCGTCGTCCCGGCCCTCCCTCTGTCGTCCCGGCTCTGCTTCTGTCATCCCGGCGAAGGCCGGGGTCCATGGAATGCGGGTCAAGCCCGCAATGACATCACACTGCGTCGTCCAGCCCCGGCGCGACGAACCGCCCGAATTCGTCATCCCGCCCCCGCTGCGTCGTCCTGGCCCCTGTGTGTCATCCCGGCGAAGGCGGGGATCCACGGGCTGAGTGTCAGGCCCGCAATGACCAGCCTTGGCGTCGCGGTCGCCACCTGCTTGTCATGGAGGCGGTGGCTGAGCCGCCCGTGGCGGCGCCTGGCTCAGCGGGATCGTGCGCGCGTCAGCAGGTAACCCTGATGCACCACGTTGTCCAGATAGTATGGTGCGGCCATCGCTTCGAACTCGGCCCGTACCGCAGCGAGCTTCTGCGGCTCGGCGGCCAGGCCCTCGACGAGTTTCTGCATCGGCCCCACCGAGTGCTCCATGAACAGGCGTTAGTGCGCGAGGCTGAGGGCCGGAAACGCCATCGTGCCACGTTCGAAGAAAGGTGCGTCGAAGCGCGTGCCGAGGCGTTCGCCGATGGTTGCCGGAATACCCCATTGCGGGGGCGGCGCTGCGCCCGGCGGCGGTGGCGGGGAATTCCGGCCCACAAAGGCAAACATGCGACCAACGAAGTGCTCGGGTGGCCAGGTGGCGAATGCGATGCGGCCGCCTGGCTTGAGTACGCGATGCATTTCCGAGATGGCAACGTCAGGGCGCGGCGCGAACATGTGTCCGAACTGGCTCACCACGACGTCGAACGACGCGTCGGGATAAGGCAACTGCTCCACGTCGCCCTCGGTCAGCACAATGTCCTCCTTTTGCGCGATGCGGCAGTTTTCGCGCGCATGCTCGAGCAGTTCGGGTGTCAGGTCGAGGGCACTCACGCGCGCTCCGACGCGTGCTGCCGTGATGGCCACAACACCGGTTCCCGTTCCGACGTCGAGCACGGCGTCGCCGACGCCTATGCCCGCGAACTTCACCAAATGGCCGGCCACCGGAGTGGTGAACATGGCGGTCGGAGAAAAAGACGCCCACATCTCACGCTGGCGTTTCTTCAGATCTGCATATGGGTTTGGGTCATGGTGTGTTGCCTCTTGATTACCATTGCTGGCAGAGCAAAAACTCTAGCACCGTACGGCGCGCAGTGAAAGCGAATATTGGCTGCCTCCCGGTCACGTCGCGTCGCTCGGCCGACCGGTTTGCCCGCAGCGGTGGCGACCGCCCTCAAACGCCCCAGACGATTTCTTTGCCGGCCTGGTGGCAGCGCTTGAGCATGTCCAGGAAAGGTACGGCGCGCTGTCGCAGTGACACGCCGTCCAGCCGGGGGGCGACCTCGCCGCTGGCTTTCGCGGCCTTGACCGCCGCCTGGATCGAAGCCTCCTCCTGGGCCAGCGCGTCCTGCAGCGCCGCGATCGCCGCCGGCATCTGTTCTGGCAGGATGATGCCGGTGGGCCCGGCCTCTTTGCCGATGATCTCCAGCACGCGCTCGCCGTTGGGCTGCAGCATGATCAGGTTGGCGGCGGCTTTGGACTTGAAGGTGTAGAGCATCGGTACATGTAGTCGCGGGTGAAGGGATAGGCCGATTGTGCGCCTGCCATGTTGCCGAGGCCGGCCCCGGGAGCCGGTCGCGCCGACAGCATCTGGTGCAGCGACAACCAGCCGCGCTCGAAACTCATCGCGCTGCCGGCCAGGTACAGGCGGTAGGCCCGCAACACCCGTTCGGAATGCGCCGGGTTGCCGCTGGCCGCCAACGCCGCGCGCGCCGCATCGAGTTGCGCTTCCAGCGCGTCGGACCAGGCCCACAGGGTGCGCGCGTAATGCGGACGCAGGTTTTCGGTGTCCAGCATCTCCAGCCCGGCCGCCGCCGTTTCACGCAGCAGCTGGCTGACATGCGCCAGCTCCCCGCCCGGAAAGATGTATTTCTCGATGAAGTCCCCCATGCCCGCTCCCAGCTGGGGCGTGTCCGGTCCGCCGGCCGTGATGCCATGGTTGAGTACCAGCCCGCCCGGTTGCAGCAACTGGTGGATCTTGCGGAAATAGGCGCCCAGGTTGGCGCGCCCCACATGTTCGAACATTCCCACCGAGGCGATCTTGTCGAACCTGGCGGTCGCATCGAGGTGGCGGTAGTCGCATAACTGCACCCGCACCCGGTCCTGCAAGCCCTTTTGCGCGATCAGCTGCTGCACATGGGCCTGCTGGTTCTTCGACAGGGTGATGCCGGTGGCGTCCACTCCGTAATGTTCTGCCGCCCACATCAGCAAGGCGCCCCAGCCCGAACCGATATCAAGGAACTTCTCGCCGGGACGCAGCATCAGCTTGCGGCAGATATGGTCGAGTTTGGCCTCCTGCGCCTGCGCCAGCGTCATCGCGGCGTGCGGGAAGTAGGCGCAGGAATAGACCCGCCGCGGGTCCAGCCACAACTGGTAGAAAGCGTCGCTGACATCGTAGTGGAACTCGATCTGGCGGGCATCGCGCTCGAGCGAATGCGCCGCCGCCGAACGCGCGCGGCGGGTCAGGTTCTTCCACCAGGCGGTGTCACTTGCCACCGGATTGCCGGGCAGCAGGCTGGCGGCCACGGCCATCACATCACGCATCGCGCCTTCGATGCGGATGCGACCTTCGACGAAGCCTTCGGCCACGGCGCCGATCTTGCCCGAGAACAACAGGGCAACACCACGCCAGCGGGCAAACTCCAGCTTGACGCCGGCCTGCGCCGGC
>JANLQZ010000370.1:0-1823 GCA_031368125.1 Betaproteobacteria bacterium | reverse complement strand
GCCTGCGACACCGCCATCTTCGCCACGCTGCCCGAGCTGCTGGGCTACCCACCGGCGCTGTGCCTGCACATGGCCAAGATCATCGAATGCACCTCGCTGTGCTGCGTCCCGGGCGGTCGCGACGCGATGCTGGCTGAACTGGACATGGACGGTTTCACGCTCGAGAGCATGGACCCGCACGCCCATGCGACACCGGCCTCGGTGGCGGCGCACGCCCTGTACGAACAGGCCGATCCGTCTCAGGTCGACGAACCCACCGGCACCCTGCTGCTGCGGCATGCGCGTTACGAGGCGCTCGACGCGCACCGCACCCGCGCCTGCGGCGCGCAGTTCGTGCCGCGTGCCCGGCCGACGCTCAAGATCGAGGGCGCGGCTTTCGTCGGCGCGCGTTGCGTGCTGCTGGCGGGCGTCGCCGACCCGACATTGCTGGGCCGGTTGCCCGAAGTGATGGCGGCGGTCGAGCAGCGTGTACGCGCGCTGGTGGGCGGCGCCTGGCAACTGCATGCGCATATCTACGGCCAGGGCGCCGTGCGCGCGCTGGCGCCGGAACAACACAGCGCCCACGAGGCCGGGCTGGTGCTCGAGTTCATCGCGCCCGACACCGAACAGGCGCGCACCGTGGCCGGTGTGTTCAAGCAAAACCTGCTGCATTACGGCTACCCCGGGCGCCTGTGCACGGCCGGCAACCTGGCCTTTGCCTTTACCCCGAGCGAACTCGACGCCCATGCGGCCTACCGGTTCGTGCTCTACCACGTACTGCACGATGCGCCGCTGCAGGACATCTTCGGCATCGAGAGTTTCGCGGTCGGCGGCCAACCCGTTCATTGAAGCCCGGCACATGGCAGCAGCACTACCACTTCCCAAGTACCACCAGGTCTACCTGGTGCTGCGCGAACAGTTGCAGGACGGCCAGTTCGCCAACGGCCTGCCAGCCGAGATGGCCTTGAGCAAACATTTTGGCGCCGGTCGTGTCACCGTGCGCCGCGCGCTGGAGCAATTGGCATCCGAGGGCCTGATCGTGCGCCAGGCCGGGCGCGGCACCCGGCCGGCGCCCAACACGGGCGGCGACCCGGCGGCGCTGCGCGACCAGCACGGCAAGACCCGGCCCACGCGCCTGAGCGGGTTGCTGGAGAAGATCGTCACCATGAGCCTGCGCACCACGGTCACGGTGCTCGAGTGGCGCACCATCGGCGCATCCGAGAGCGTGGCCCAGGCGTTGCAGATTCCGGTCGGCGCCAAGGTGAAGAAGGGTGTGCGCCGACGCAGCCTGCCCAATGGCCCGCTGTCGCACATCACGACCTATGTGCCGGAGGAATTGACGCGCGATTTCGGCCGGCGCGAGCTCGCCCGCAAACCGATCCTGCGGCTGCTCGAGGAGTCGGGCGTGGAACTCGGCCGCGCACACCAGAGCGTATCGGCGCGCCAGGCCGACGCGATGGTCGCAGCCGCGCTCGAGGTGGCGGTCGGCACGGCCCTGCTGTCGGTGCGCCGGCTGGTGTACGACACCAACGACCGGCCGGTGCAGTGGCTGCATGGCCTGTACCGGCCCGACCGTTACGAATACCAGATGGAGATCTCCCAGGTCGGCAGCAGCGATGCGACGATTTCCGTCAACGAAAACCTGTCGAGCTGACGACCCCCTCGACACCGCCGCAGCACCCGACACCCGCCACCATGACATCGACCGCACTTCCCGCATCCACGCTGGCGCAAAAACTGATCGCGCGCTCGGCCGGACGCCCCCACGTGGCGCCGGGCGAGATCGTCAACTGCCAGGTCGACCTGGCGATGTTCCACGACTCGTCGGGTCCGCGCCGGCTCAA
>JANLQZ010000346.1:0-3168 GCA_031368125.1 Betaproteobacteria bacterium | reverse complement strand
TGTTTTCATCCAGTCGCTGTTCTTCAAGTTCTCCAACTCGCCCGAGACCCAGTACATCTTCGGCACGCTCGATGCCTGGGGTGCCAGCCTGGGTTTCCCGGGGTTGTTCGCGCCCAGCGGCATCTTCAGCCAGTACGTGGTCGGCAGCATGGAACTGGTGGCGTCGGCACTGTTGCTGGCCGGGCTGCTGCTGCGCAAGCCCTGGGTGCATGCGCTGGGCGCCCTGATGGCACTGGGCGTGATCAGCGGCGCGCTGTTTTTTCACCTGTTCACGCCGCTGGGTGTGCAGGTGCGCAATACCGACGGCAGCCTCGACGGCGGTGAACTGTTCGCGCTGGCCTGTGGCGTGTGGCTGGCGGCAGCCGGCATCCTGGCGCTGCGCCGCCTGGATGTGCTGGCCGCGCTCGGGCGCCAGCGCGCCGGTGTCGCGGCATGAGCAGCGCCGGGCCGTTCCCAAGGGCGAATTCCGCAATGCGCAGCATGGATGCCTGATGAGCGCCGCGCCGGGCCGCCCCAAGCAAGCTCGCGCCGCAGTGCGCAGCACGGAGGCTGCGTGATGAGTGTCGGCCGCACGCTGAGCGCCGTGACGGTGATCCTGGCCACGGTGGGCTGCGCGCCCCCGGGGCCGAAGGTGCAGGCTGCGCAGACCGAACATCTGCGCCAGACGATCCACGTGGGGCCGCCGGTGGATGCTGACATCAGTTACCTGCGCGCCGGTGTGGCAGGTGGCCAGCGGCTGATCCTGGTCCACGGCACGCCGGGGTCGGGCCAGGCCTGGACCGATTACCTGGTCAACCCCCCGGCGGGCATGGAAGTGATCGCGCTCGACCGGCCCGGTTTCGGGCGCAGCGGGCCCGAGGGTTCCGTGACCAGCCTGGTGGCGCAGGCGCAGGCGGTGGTGGCGCTGCTGCCGCGCGACGGCAGCCGGGCCGTGTTGCTGGGCCATTCGCTCGGTGGCGCGGTCATCGCGCGCGTGGCGGCCGACCATCCGCAGCAGGTCTCGGCGCTGGTGCTGCTGGCCGCGTCGCTGGACCCGGAGCAGGAGAAGGTCCACCCGCTGCAGCCGATCGTCGCCACCTGGCCGCTGCGCGCCATGTTGCCGCGCGCGCTGCGCAACTCGAACGAGGAACTGCTGGTGCTGAAAGCCGAACTGCAACAACTCGCGACCATGCTGGCACGGGTGCAGGCGCCGTTCATCATCGTGCACGGCACCGAGGACGACCTGGTGCCGGTTGCCAATGTGCCGTTCATGCAGGCGCACCTGAGCGCAGCGCGTTGCAGCAAGACCGTGCTGCTGCCGGGCCTGAACCATTTCCTGCCCTGGAACTCGGAGCGCGTCGTGCGCGACGCGATCCGGTGGGCCGCCAGCGTCGACTGCCAGACAACCCCATGACCGAGCTCTGGCACGCCAGCGTCGCGTTGTTCCACTCGGCCCTGGGTGGCATGGCGCAGCCGTGGATCATCGCCACCGTGCTGGTGCTGACCACGCTGCTGCTGGAAGACGTGGCGATCGCGGCCGGGGTGGCGGTGGCGACGCAGGGCGCCATCTCGTGGGAGCTGGCGTTTGCGGCGGTCGCCGGTGGCATCGCAGCCGGCGACCTGGGCCTGTATGGCCTGGGCATGGCGGCCAACCGGGTGCCATTGCTGCGCCGCAAGTTCATCGACGGCCGCAGCCCGTGGGCCGGCGAACAACTGCGACAGCGCCTGCCCAGCGCGGTGTTGCTGGCGCGCGTGATTCCGGGGCTGCGCCTGGTGACCTACACCGCGTGTGGCTTCCTGCGTATCGCGCTCCTGCCATTCCTGGCCTGGGTGCTGCTGGCGGTGGCGTTGTGGACCGCCGGCCTGTTCTGGCTCAGTTCGGCGCTGGGGGCGGTCATCTCCGAGACCCTGCATATTCCGGCGCCGCTGGCGGTCGCGTTGCCGATCATCGTGCTGGCGCTGCTGCTGCCCCTGGTGGGCATGGTCCGCAGGCGTTATTACCCGAGGCCGATATGAAGTACATGCATCCGGCAGCCAACACCGCCGCGGCCGCTACGCAGCCGCGGCCGCACCAGGGTATGCCGCCGTTTGACCAGAGCGGCGCGCCGCTGAGTTTTTTCGAGTTCTGGCCGATGTGGGCCTTCTATCCACCGGTGTTGTTGTACGCACTGTGGCTGATGCTGCGTTACCGCGGCATCCTGCTGCCCACGGTGGCCAACCCGTCGTTTCCGGGCGGCGGCTTCTTTGGCGAGTCCAAGGCCGAAATCCTGGACCTGGCGGTGCGCCATGCGCCCGAGTGGGTGGCCGCATTCGTGAGTGTCGATCGGGCCGCCGACACCGCCGGCACGGCCGGCGCGCCAGCGCGGCTGGAGGCCGACCTGCAGACCGCGCTGCTCAGGCTGTCGCGCGCCGGGCTGGTGCTGCCGGTGGTGGCGAAACCCGACCTGGGCTGCCGCGGCGCGGGTGTGCAACTGGTTCGCACGGTCGACCAGTTGCGCTCTTATCTGGCCGGTTTCCCGGCCGGTGCACGCTTGTTGCTGCAGCATTACGTGCCGTTCGAAGGCGAGGCCGGCGTGTTTTATTGCCGCCATCCGGCCGAGCCGCGCGGGCGCATCATCTCGATCACGCTCAAGTATTTTCCGTACGTGTACGGCGACGCCAGCCGCACCCTGCGCCAGCTGATACTGGACGACCCGCGTGCCGGCAAACTGCCGCATCTGTACTTGAAGCGCCATGCCGCACGCCTGGACGACGTGCCCGCGGCCGACGAAGCAGTCCGGCTCGCGTTCGCCGGCAGCCACAGCCGGGGGGCGATCTTCCGCAACGGCACGCACCTGGTGACGCCGGCCATGGAAACACGTTTCGATGCCATTGCCAAGAGCCTGCCCGAGTTCTACTTTGGCCGTTTCGACATCCGTTTCGAGGACTTTGCGCAGGTGCAGGCGGGCCAAGCCTTCACCATCGTCGAGGCCAATGGCGCCGGCGCCGAAAGCACCCATATCTGGGACCGCCGCACCGGCCTGCTCACGGCCTGGCGCGACCTGATGCTGCAGTACCGGCTGCTGTTCCAGATCGGCCGCGCGAACCGCGACCGCGGCTTCAAGCCGCTCGGGCTGGCCGAGTTTCGCCGCTGGCACAAGCGGGAGAAAGAGCTGACACCGCTGTATCCGCCCACGCACTGACAAGGCA
>JANLQZ010000316.1:0-7196 GCA_031368125.1 Betaproteobacteria bacterium | reverse complement strand
CGTCGGTGGTCACCTCGTACTGGCGCGCGCTCTTCGGCGTCGGCCCGCCGTCGGTGCCCGTCACCAGGAACTCGTGCCCGTGCAGGTGAATCGGGTGGTTGGTCATCGTCAGGTTGCCGATGCGGATGCGCACCTTGTCGTTCTTCCTCACCACCAGCGGGTCGATGCCGGGGAAGATGCGGCTGTTCCAGCTCCACAGGTTGAAGTCGAGCATCGTCATGATCTTCGGCGTGTAGGCGCCGGGGTCGATGTCGTAGGCGTTGAGCAGGAACACGAAGTCGCGGTCGACCTCGTCGATCAGCGGATGTTTGTTCTTCGGGTGCGTGATCCAGAAGCCCATCATCCCCATTGCCATCTGCACCATCTCGTCGGCATGCGGGTGGTACATGAAGGTGCCAGGCCGCCGCGCCACGAACTCATAGACATAGGTCTTGCCGGGCGGGATGCCGGGCTGGTTCAGCCCCGTCACGCCGTCCATGCCGTTGGGCAAGCGCTGGCCGTGCCAGTGGATGCTGGTCAGCTCACCGAGCTTGTTGGTGACGAAGAGGCGCACCCGGTCGCCTTCCACCACCTCGATGGTCGGCCCCGGGCTCTGGCCGTTGTAGCCCCACAGGTGCGCCTTGAAGCCGGCGGTCATCTCGCGCACCACGGGCTCGGCCACCAAGTGGAACTCCTTGACGCCGTTGTTCATGCGCCAGGGCAGCGTCCAGCCGTTGAGCGTGACCACCGGGTTGTAGGGCCGGCCAGTGTTAGGTACCAAGGGCGGCATCGTGTCGGGCTTGGTCTGCATGACCGGCTCGGGCAGGGCGGCCATCGCCACCTTGCTCACTGAGGCTGCGGCTGCCGCAGCGGTGATGGCGCCGGCGCCACCGAGCATCTTGCGTCGGGAAAGCATGTGCTTTTCAATCATTGGGAGGTCCTTCATGGTCAATGTCCTGCGCCGGCGGCGTCGGCCGCCATCGACGGGCCGGAGGCAGCGCTCAGGCTGGGCTTGCCGATCAGCGCCATGTCCAGATCGGCCTGTGCGATCCAGAAATCGCGCTTGGCCTGGATGGCGGCGTTGACGCTGGTGATCTGCGACCGGGCGTCGGCCAGCAGTTCGAACACGCCGATCAACATGCCGTTGTAGCGAAGCTGGTTTTCTTCGGCGATGCGCTGGCGCAACGGCACGATCTCGTCGCGGTGATGGCGGGCGATGTCGTAGGCCGAGCGGTAGCCGGAGTACGCCTCGCGCACCTCCGAGCGGGCGTTGATGGCCACCTCCGCTGCCAGCTGGACCGTCTGCATGTACACCGCCTCGGCCCGTGCAACACGCGCGCCGCCCCAGTCGAACAAGGGCAGTTCCACGCCGATCTCCCAGCCGCGCTGGGTGGGTGCTTCGTTCGACCGGTGGTTGCGCAGCCCCAGTTCCAGCACGTTGATGAAACGCGTGGTTCGCGTCAGGCCCAGGTTTCGCGCGGTCTGCTCTGCCGCGAGCTTGGCGCCCAGCACGTCCAGCCGCTGCCCCAGTGCCACACGTTCGACATCGGGCAGGTCCAGCGCTTCCTTGGGCAGGTCCGGCAGCCGCTCTGGCAGGCTGAACTGGGTCTGCGCGCCCCATGCGCCCAGCAGTCGTGTCAGTCGCTCGCGCGTGGAGCGCTGCGCCTGTTCGGCCTGGGCCAGGTTCAGTGCGGCGTCGGCATAGAAGCCTTGCTCACGCGCCCGCTGCAACTTGCTGAAGTTGCCGACCTGTTCCATGCGCCGAGCCAGTTCGGAACTGGCGTCGGCGGCTTCCTTGACCTGCCGCATGTAGCGCACGGCCTCGATGGCCGCCAGCGCGTTGACCCAGGCTTTGCGCGTTTCGGCGGCCAGCGACAACACCCGCATCGCAACCATGCCCTTGGTCTGCTCGAAGCGGCGTGCCTCCATCTGGCCGATGAAGGGGATGGCCAGAATGCGCGCCAAGTTGAAGTGAAGCCCACGTTCCAGTGCTACTTCGCTGCCACGGGTCAAGCGTCCGAAACTGAAGCCGGGGTTGGGCCAGCGTCCGGCTTGCACGACCTCGGCTTCTGTGATGCCGAGTTCCTGGAAGGTGGCCTGCAAGCCGCGGTTGTTCAGCAGGGCCACTTGCACCGCGTCGTCCATGGACAAGGGCTTGGCCAGCAGTTCAGCAACGCGCTTGTCGATGCGGTCCTGGTCGGCGTCGGTGCGGGCCCAGTGCAGATCCTTGCCGAGCCGGTCCTTGGCAGTCCGTTCGACGGTGGCGAAGCCGCCATCAGCGCTGAACGAGGCGCAGCCGCCGAGCAAGGCCGCGCCCGCAAGCAGGGCTGGCAGGGCCAGCCTTCGAGAGGGCGCCCTCATGGCGTCTTGTGGCCGCCGTGCCCGGCGGGCATCGACTTGGCCGTCTCGTTGCCTGCCGCAGAAGGCGTCGCGGGCTTCTCGGGCGTCGGACCTGCAGGCTTCGGCTCTGGCGCCGGGTCGGGTTGCTGCGCCTCACGGGCATACACGCGCCAGCCCCCGATGCGGGCCACGGTGTCGTTGGCTTCGCGCCAGGAGACGGGCTTGCCATCGTCCAGGCGCCGGTACGGCGTGAACGATGATCGATAGCTCAGCGTCGGAACGCTGGCCTGTGGATCAAGCGGGTCGGCCCTGGTGGGTTTTGGCGCGGGTTGCGCATGTGCCGTCAGGGTCGCAGTCAACAACCCGGCCAGGAGTGCGGCCGGGGCCGCAGCAGGTCGAGCGCATGGCTGGCGCCAGCGCCCAACAGAAAGGAAATGGACCATGATGTCCTCGCGTCAAAGTCTGGGTGCTCCCTGGCTGCATCCGCAGCGGGGGAGGGACAGGATCTGGCGAGAGCGCGCGTGTCAGCGCACGCGCGCAAGCCCGCCTTTACGCAAGGACGATTCGAGGGGGACGGTCAGGTCCGTCGGCGGCGAATGTGCTGACGGTGGGCACGACGGCAGAGAACACCGTGGGCGTGACAGCGGGCGCTGGCACGGCGAGCGCGGGGCTCAGGATGGCACCGAGCGAGCAGCATGAAGCACAGGCACTGCACTTCTGTTTGACGGCGTGACTGTCTGGCGAGGACGTTGCCGGGCTGGCCGACGCGGAGTCGCTTTCATCGGCCTGGGCTGCCATTTCATGGTGCCCGGGGGTGCTCTGCCCATCACTATGGTGGTTCAAAAGATCGGCCGGTCCGGCTTGCTGGGCGCTGGCGGCCGCCGAGCCGCCATGGTGGTTCGGGCCGCAGAACGCCATGGTCACGGCAGCAACGCCCTGAGCGGGAACCGCCAGAACCAGCAACCAGACCAGAAGCGTTCGAATCAGCAAACCCATCCCTTCACTTTACAGCAGGCCGCCTCCGGCGTTTGAACCAAGGCGATTCCGGCAACACATGCGCCAGCAGCGAGCTTGGCACTGCAGTTGCAGGGCTTCTACCGTGATCGGCAAGAAGGATGACAAATTGGCCTGCACCCGCGCTACCTATCAACAAACGAACAACAACCGAACCGGCAGAACCGGCCGAACCTGCCGCAGGGCTGATGCAGCAACGGCCCTCAATGCCGATGTCCTGAAGGGCCAGCGCCACCGGATTCTTGCGCGCTTTAGCCTTGCGCACTGTCGTAGGCAGCCAGTTGGGTATCGATCAGCAGACGGCGAGTCTGCAGATGCGCGATCAGGTGAGCCGCTCGCAAATCGGCGGTCAGCGCCCCGATGCGTGTCGTCATGGCCCGGATGAATGTCTCGTCGGCTGTCCCATTTCTGAAAGCTTGGTCGAGGTCCGCCTCGGCCTGGATGACGGAAGCTCCGAGTCGTTGGGCGGCTGCGGTCATCTCTTCGCGAATTCGCTCGACATCCGATGCCTGCGCAGGCGTCACACTCAACCGGTCCCGAAGCTGCAGGGCATGCAGCGGCCCAGGAATACCGTTCAGTTCGGCCGGCAAGGAAAAGCCCATGCCACGGCCTTGCCGCAGATCGTCGGTCTGTTGCGCCGACAGTGCCTTGATTTCGCGGTTTCGGAATTCTGCGTGGCCACCATCGTGCTGCGCACTTGCGGCGGTCGACAGGCAGCCGAGAACAAGCGTGAGAACCAGGCAATGCCTTGACATGGAAGCTCCTCGAAGATTCAGGCTCGTCGCACAACGTAGACAGCGATTGTCAGTGTGGGGGAAAGCCGGGGCAACATCGTTGACTTGCCGACCTGTCTGGTCGATCCGGACACGATGAAGACCAGCGCAACTGGGCGCGAGGACCGAATCCTGGCGCAGTGCCTGGCCTGGGGCATCGACAACAACCTCACACAAAAGGTCTCGCTGACCGATGCCGCCTGGCTCGCATCGGTCAAAGGCCTGGCCGCAGGCGCGACCAACCTGGTGTTGGCGTTGGCGCTGGGCGCCATGTGGCCTTCGGCGCCGCTGATCGGCGGCGCGATGTCGGTGGGCCTGCTGGCCTATGGCTTCAGTCTGGTGCTGTTCGTCGTGGCCTTGCGCCACCTGGGTACGGCACGCACCGGGGCTTACTTCTGCGTGGCACCGTTCTTCGGTGCGCTGGTGGCGGTGCTGGGCTTGGGCGAGCCCGTGACCGCACCGCTGTTGATGGCCGGCGTGCTCATGGCCATTGGTGTCTGGCTGCTCTTGAGCGAGCGGCACGAACACGGGCACGCGCACGAAGTCCTGGAGCACGAACACGCGCACGAACACGACGCGCACCATCAGCATGAGCATGACGGAGAGCACCCCGCTGTCTTGTCGGGCGTACCGGGCTTGTCCCACACGCACTGGCACCGGCATGAGCCGCTGCGTCACGATCACCCCCACTTTCCGGACGCACACCACCAGCACGGCCACCGCTGATGCACAGGCCTCTGGCTCTTGCCTCTTCATGCTGCCGGCCTGGGCCGAGGTCGGCGGCTGCTGATGGGCCAGTGTCGCCAGCGAGCGGTTGACATCTAGCGCTGTGCAGCGCCCGATTTGGGGATGGGCAAAGAGGCTTTTGCGAATCGCGCACCATATCCTCCCTGGTAGGATGTGATGATGGAAGTCAAACGCGTTCACGTCAGCCATCCCAAGGTGATCAATCGGCTCAAACGCGCCGGCGGACACCTGCAGAACGTGATCGAGATGCTCCATGACAGTCGGCCTTGCCTGGAAATCGTCCAGCAACTGCAGGCTGTGGAGAGTGCCATTCACGCGGCCAAGAAGACGCTGATCCACGATCACCTCGACCATTGCCTCGACGAGGCTTTGCAGGCAAAGCCCCAACGTGAGGCGCCGGCATTGGACGAATTCAAGATGATCGCGAAGTACCTGTGATCGCGGCCCCGAGTGCCGGTGCGCCAAGTCTGCGGGCGTTGATGACGCGAGAGCGTTGGATTGAAGTGGTGTGCATCGTCGCCACGGGCGTGGTGGCGTTGCTGTACTGGCGTGGCCTGGTTCCGATTCAGCTGCTGTGGGCGGCGGTGGCAGTGGGGTTGTATCCGCTGGTCAAGACGGGTCTGCTCGATCTGTTTCGCGAACGCAAGGTCGGCACCGAGATTTTCGTCACTGTGGCCACGCTGGTGGCCGTTTTCGGCGGCGAGACGGTGGCCGGTGCGGTGTTGATGGTCATCATCCTGATCGCCGAGTTCATTGCCGAGCTCAACACCGACCGGGCGCGCGCCTCCATCAAGGCGCTGATCGGCTCGGTACCGCCGGTGGCGCTGGTGCGCAGCGCCAGCGGCGAGACCATGGTGGCCATCGGCGAGTTGAAAATCGGTGACGTGGTGCTGGTGCGCCCCGGCGAAAAAATTCTGGTCGATGGGCGGGTGGTGGGCGGTCAGGGGCCGTGGCCAATGTCGGCATTGCAATGGCTGGCGGCGGCACGCAGGCGGTGCTGCAAACCGCCGACATCGCGCTGATGACCGACGACCTCGCCAAGATCGCCGCTGCCCGTGCGATTGCCCGCCGCGCTTACCGCACCGTGCAAGAGAAGCTGTTTGTCGGCGTCGGCGTGGTGCATGTGCTGGGCATCACCGCAGCATTGATGGAGTGGATCGGCCCCATCCAGGCGGCCTTCATCCACCTGGGTCCCGACGTGCTGGTTTCCGTCAACGCCGTCAAGCTGCTCAAAGTGCGCATCAAGGGTGCGCAGTGACAGGCGGTTGGCGCCAGATTCCAGGGTGGGCAGCAGATGTTCGGGCTGTAGTTCGGCGGGCGTTTTCTTGCCCGTCCGTCCGCATGCGTCAGTCCCGTTCCGGTTCCCAGACTGCCTTGCGTGAATCGACGGCGCGCGCGACGCATGGGCTGGCTCGCTGGCTGGTCTTGTTGCTGCTGGTGTTCGACCAGTTCAGCACACCCTGGCACACGCACCACCACGACAGCGGCGTTGATGGCACCGTTGTTGCCACTGTGCATGCGGACGGGCTCCAATCCGGGCTGCTGGCCGAGACGCATGCCGAGGCGCCAGACCACAGTTCCACCTGGGCCCATGCCACCACGTTACTGCGCAGCGAGGTCGATCCCTCTCTGACGATGGCGGGCGACATCGACAATGGGCATGTGTCGTTGTGGCCAGTCGCCCGGTTGAGGCCAGCGATCAAAGAACCCACCCGTCTGGCCATCGCCAGCCTTGCTGAGCCGCCGACCCCTGCGTACCGCAGTTTGCGGCCGTCGCCGCAAGCGCCGCCCTGGCGCGCTTAAAAGAGCCGTTTCATTTGCTTTTTTTGATGTCCTGCCATCACGGTGGGCGCCTGGGTTTCGCGGGAGCTTCCATGTTTATTCATCCATTGCGGCGCAGCCTTGCCCGTCGCCTCTTCAGCGTCGCTGCGTTCGCCGCGTCGCTGACCACGCTTTCAGCCCATGGTGCTGACGAATTCGCCGTGACGCCGGCGCAGATGCAGTCGCTGGGGGTCAAGATCCAGAAACTCGCAGCCCCGGGCCTGATCGAGGGGCCGGCCTACCCGGCACGCGTGGTGCTGCCGCCCAAGCAGGAGTACGTGCTCAGCGCGCCGCTGTCCGGCGTGGTGGACCAACTGCTGGTGGCGCCGAACGATGTGGTGCAGGCCGGCCAGCCGCTGCTGCGCCTGGTCAGCCCCGAACTCGGTGACCTGCAACTGCGGCTGATGGAGGCCGGCACCAAGGGCAAGCTGACGCAGCAGACGCTGCAGCGTGAGCGCATGCTGGCGGCCGAAGGCATCGTGCCAGCGCGGCGCGTGCAGGAGGCCGAGGCCGCTGCGGCGT
>JANLQZ010000282.1:0-3980 GCA_031368125.1 Betaproteobacteria bacterium | reverse complement strand
GTCCAGCGTGAGGCTTTCCTTGGAGCGGTTGGTCCACACGAAATGCGAGGCCAGGCCGCGCACCCGCTCGTCGTAGCCGCGCGCAAAGTCGCCCACGCCGGGGCGCTCGATCTTGATCACGCGGGCACCGAGATCGGCCAGTTGCCGGGTCGCGAACGGCCCTGCAATGGCGTGTTCCAGCGTGACGACGGTGATGCCCTTGAGCGGTTGCATGGCGTTGTCGTTCAGGCCAGCGTGGCGGTGGCGTCCATCGTGAGCCAGCCTTCATGGTCGCGGGCCCACAGGTGCACGGTCTTGCCGTCGTCGGATGGCGCGCCATGCACCGAAAAGGGATCGATGTCGAAGGTCGGGCGCACCGCCTTGAACTCGAATGTCAGCACGGTGGCGTCTGGCGCATGGCGGCGCAACAAGTCCATCAGCAGCGTGGCGATCAGCGGGCCGTGCACCACCAGATCCGGGTAACCCTCGACACCGGTGGCGTACTGGCGGTCGTAATGGATGCGGTGGCCGTTGAAGGTCAGCGCCGAATAACGGAACAGCAACACGGCGTCGGGCACGATGCGGCGCTCCCAGTCCCACTGCGCAGGCGCGTCCTGTGGCGGCGGGGCCACATCGTCGGGCGACGGGGCCGGGCGGTACACGATGTCGTGGTGCTCGGTCAGGGCCACTTCGGCGCTGCCATTGCGGCGCACCTCGTGGCGCACCTTCACGAACACCAGGCTGCCGCTGCGGCCGGACTTCTGCTTGACATCGACGATGGTCGAGCTGCGCGACAGCGCATCGCCCACATGCAGCGGCGCACGGAACACGAAGTCGCTGCCGGCCCACATGCGCCGGGGCAGGGGCACCGGCGGCAGGAAACCACCACGCCTGGCGTGCCCGTCGGGGCCGATCTCCGAGTGCGCGTGGATCGGCAGGAAATACAACCAGTGCCACAGCGTGGGCAATCGGGTTCCCGGCGCCGGGCGGTAGCCGCCCGGCGGCATCGGCCAGTCGAGGGTGGCCGCCAGCGCGGCGTAGGGGGTGGCGGTGGCCACGTCGTCGACGGTTTCGCTGCGTCCGATCCAGTCCTGCAGGTTCATGGTGGTCCGTGGGTAGTGGTGGTGCCCGGTCCGGCGCCTGTTGTAACGACATGACTTTGCCCAGCAGCGGCAACGGTCAAGTCCTGCAGTTGATGGGTAAACAGTGTGAGGTCGTCCGCCCTTCCCTCTGGCTTTCCTGACCGAAATATTTCGGCGCAGGCTGGCTCCGGTACGTCGCGCGCAACGAGGCTCTGCACTGATTCGGCGCGCTTGTAATTGGCATTTAGCTGAACCAGCGGCTCAGGCCAATAGTCCCCGCGTTCCCGCGCGGCTTCTACAACTTGGCGAATGTCGGGCGCGCGAATAGACGTGAAGCTGGTCGAAAAGCGTTTGTACTCTTCGACCAAGCTTTCGTGAAACTTGAAAATGTCGGTCATGAATCCGGCCTAATTCGCAATCCAGGGCTTGCCTATTTGCGGTCCCGAGGGTCGGGCGCCACATCAGGCACCTTTGCCAGTACTGCGTCAAACTTCCTGCGGCTGCCGTGCTTGGCGCGCAGTTCCAGAAAATCCTCCGTTGCCAGCGCCGACAGTTTTTCTGCCAGCGCCGTGCTGATGAGTTGATTGACGGAAATACCCTCCTGGGCCGCAAATTCCCTGGCGTACTTGTGCAGGGATTCGGGCAAACGGATACTGAGTGCACTCATGGGGCGGGCTCCTTCAAACGTTTCACAAACAGTGCGGGGCTCACAACGGCTATTCCGATGGTCGCCGACGGACGAGATGATTGTCGCGCCCCACTTCAGCCTGCTAGAACTTTCCGCCGATGAGAAGCACCACCAGAAACGCCGTCAGAAGCGCTGCGCACGTTCCCCAAAAGATCCTGCGCTCCCGGTCAGCACACGACTTGCAGTAGCGGACATTGATCGGATCGAGGTCAGTGCCAGCTATCTGGACATCGCGCGAACCACGACCCGGGGCAATTGGAGCCTGACAGCGGTAACACTGCCATCGCGCGCTCTTGCGAGCCACGCGCTTGCGGACCGCATTGTCCCTGAGCCACAAACCGATAAACGCAGCCACGACCAGCACGATCGCCAAGTATTCGAAGTTCATCGCAATGCCCTCACAACGGCGCGCTGGATTCATTGCCGCATCGACCGGTGCTGGTTGCGCCGGCGCCAGACAGTCGAGCCGGCCATTGGTCACTTGAAATCGGGTCGTCGCACGGATCGCGGCTGGTAGCGAGGCTCCGCGGGCGACGCCTTGCATGTTATCTGCTGTGCTGCAGGCTGCCACCCGCGCTGGCTGCCGCGGGCGATCGCCCGCCTGGATAGCGAGGCGGCTATTTGTGCGCCAATTGCAGGCTGTGTCGTCGTCGCCATGGGTTACCGGCACGCCATGCCCGGCGCGGGTGCATTGGATTGCTTCTCACGCTATCAGCGCCTGCGCGACTGGCTCGAGAGCATGACCGCGGCCGGAAATCCGAATATTGGTCAAGCCTCGTGCGGCGATTCCTGAAGGCTGAATTTTGCAGGGCCGACTATGTCACGGGTCAGGCCTTGATGCCGAAGCGGCTGGCTGCCTGGCGGCGGTAGTCGCTCGGTGTCATGCCCTTGATGTCGAGAAAGCGGCGGTTGAAATTGGCGATGTTGTTGAAACCCACGTCGTAACCGATGTGCGAGATGAACATGTCGGACTCCATCAACAGTTGGCAGGCCCTGCTGATGCGCACGTGGTTGACGAAATCCGTGAACGTGTTGCCGGTGGCGCGCCGGAAGAAGCGCGAGAAACCGCTCTCGCTCATGCCCAGCTCGCGCGCCAGCTCGGCCGCCGACAGGGGCTCGGCCAGGTGCTCGGTGATACGGCTCACGATGGCGTTGATCTGTTCGAGCTGGGCATCGTTGTCGACGCACTGCAGCTGGGCGTTGGACAGCAGGCGGTAGTCGGTGCATTGCGCCAGCTCGCTCAGGAAGTCGCAAAACGCGCCAAAACGCGCCAGTCCGTGGTGTGCCTTGACGCGCTGCCAATGCGCCACCGCCTGCGGAAAAAGACCGAAGAACTCGATGCCGTGTTTGGCACGCTCGAGCAGCGGCAACACCTCGCGCAACTCCGGTATGTGCTGGCTGCCGGTTTCTATCGGTGTATGCAGGAACTGGATCACGAGGTCGCGCTCGGCGACACCGCCTTCGGGCACGTCGCTGCTGACCCAGTTGTGCGGCAGGCGCGGGCCGGTCAATACCAGCTGGCCGGGCTGGAAGTGCCCGATCCAGTCACCCACGAACACCTTGCCCGAGGTGGCCGTGATCAGGTGCAACTCGTACTCGTCATGGTGGTGCCAGCGCGCCAGCGGCGTCGGGAAGCCGTGCGCAAGGCAGCGGATAAAACCCGGCTCGTCGGGTGATTCGTAACCCAGGTCGGTGGAACGAAGATAGTCGTTCTCCAGTTCGGGCTTGAGTCGACGCGGGTGGGCAGGCATGGTGCGGGTGGCAGGTGGGCGGGGCGTCCGAGGCTGGAGGATCAGCTCATCACGTTACCACCGTCCACGTTGAGCGTCTGGGCCGTGATGTAGGAAGCCTCGTCGCTGGCCAGAAACACGGCGGCGCCGCAGATGTCCTGCGGCGCGCCCATGTAGCCCAGCGGCACCGCCCTGCCGACCTGAATTTTCTTCTCGCCGATCGCCAGCTTTTCGTACCTGGCAAACAGGGCGTCGACGTCTTTCCACATCGGTGTGGCGATCACGCCCGGGGAGATGCCGTTGACGCGGATCCTGTGCGGGGCCATGGCGAGCGCAGCGCTCTGCGTGTAGCTGATGATGGCCGCCTTGCTGGCGCAGTAGTGCGACACCAGCGCCTCGCCACGCCGCCCGGCCTGCGACGCCATGTTGATCACCGCGCAACCCGGAACCTGGCTCGCCACCATGTGGGCCAGCACCTTCTGCATGGCGAAGAACGCGCCC
>JANLQZ010000279.1:0-2300 GCA_031368125.1 Betaproteobacteria bacterium | reverse complement strand
TGCATCATGCGGGTGGCCGACACGCCATGGGCCAGCCAGTCGCAACCCCAGTCGTCCAGTTTCTCGACCAGATCGGGCAGCCGCTGCACCGCCATGGCGTTGGCCGCGATGACTGGCCGCACGCCGGCCTGGCGCAGCGCGTCGATGACGCGGAAGATGCCCACCCGCAGTCCGTACTCGCGTTGCGACCAGCTGCGGTAGTCGGGCGTGAAGCTGCCGAATTCGCCCACCATGCGCGGTTCGCGCAGGGCGCCGCTTGGCGGCAGCAACTCCCAGTGCTCGAGAAACAGCACCACATAAGCCGCCAGGCCGTTGCCCTCGGGCCACCGGTACTGCGCCCGGGCCGGCAGCGCGGAGTAGCGGTACAGCGTATGGTCCATCACAACGGTCCCGGGTTGGCGCGGCTCAGGGTTTTGCAGGTCTGCGCGAGTTGACTTGACCTCGGGTTGCATGCATAGTCTAGGCCAATTGTTCTAGTTATGGAACAATATTCTTTACCCCACCACGAGGACACTCCATGACCACTGCCCACCATCCGTCGCGTCGTTTGATTCTCCAGGCCGGTGCCGCCAGTGCCGTCATGGGTGCGCCCGGACTCTTGCTGGCGCAGCCCAGGCCGGTCAAGATCGGCCTGCTGCATCCCGTGAGTGGTGCCCTCGCCTACAGCGGCGGCCAGTCGCGCATGGGCGCCATGCTGGCCATCGACGAGATCAACGCGGCCGGCGGCATCAAGGCTATGGGCGGCGCCAAGCTCGAAGGCGTGCTGGGCGATTCGCAGTCGCGCCCCGAAGTCGGCGTGGGCGAGGTCGAACGCATGCAGCAAGAGGGCGTGTCGGCCTACATCGGCTGTTTTTCGAGCGCCATCGCCCTGCCCGCCACACAGGCCGCGGCCAAATACAACACGCCGTTCCTGATCGACGTCGGTGTATCCGACGCACTGGTCAGCCGCGGGCTGAAAAACGTATTCCGCCTGGCACCCGGCAACGGCAAGTGCGTGGAAGACGCCTTTGCCGGCCTGGCCGAGGTCAACAAGGCCGCCGGTGGTGTGGCGAAGACGGCCGTGCTGGTGCACGAGGACTCCGAGTTCGGCACCAGCACCGCGAAGCTGCTGTCCGCCAAGATCTCGGGCATCGGGCTGGAGGTCAAGGAGGTTCTCCCGCACGCCTCGCCCACGCGCGACTTCACCAACATGGTGCTGCGCATCAAGGGCATCAAGCCCGACATCGTGATCATGAGCAACTACCAGAACGAATACGTGTTGATGGCGCGCACGCTGTACCAGCAGAAGGTCGACCTGGCGGGCATGTTCAGCGTGCTGGGCGGTGGCTTCAACTACAAGTTCATCAAGGAACAGCCTGAAGTCGCGCAGTACATGATGGACTTCAACCACTGGTACAACCCGCGCAACCCGAAGGCGCTCGAAATGCGCAAGCGCGTCGAGGCCAAGGACACCTTGTTCACCTTCGAGGTCTATTGCTCGTACAACACGATCAAGCTGTACGCCAGCGCACTCGAGCAGGCCAAGTCGGCCGACAAGGCGCAGGTGATCTCCGCGCTCGAGGTCAGCACCTGGTCCGACCATTTCATGCCTTATGGCCCGACCAAGTTCGTCAATGGCCAGAACCAGGGCGGCCGCGCCGCCTTGCTGCAGGCCACACGCACCGACATCGACGTGGTGTGGCCGGCCGAATTCGCGGCTGTCAAGCCGGTGTTCCCACGTCCCAAGTTCAGCTGAACCTTCTGCAACGCCGGCCAGGTCGACCCGGGGCACCTGGCCCGGTCGCCAGCCGCACCGGGAGACCGATTTGGATCCGACCATCCTCGCGGCAGCCACCATCAACGGCCTGCTGCTCGGCGGCATCTACACGCTCGTTGCATCCGGCCTGACGCTGATCTACGGCGTGTTGCACATCATCAATTTCGCGCACGGCAGCATGCTCATGCTGGCCATGTTCGGCGTCTATTACCTGCTGACCAAGCTCGGGCTGGACCCGTACCTGTCGATGCTGGTGATGGTGCCGGCCATGTTCGTGCTTGGCTACGCGCTGTACAAGGGCGTGATCGGGCGCCTGTCCAACGGCAAGGACGAAAACATCCTGCTCATCACGCTGGGCCTGTCGATCCTGATCGAGAACATCGCGCTGATGTTCTTCAAGGGCGATTCGCGCACGATTTCGGTCTCCTATTCCGACCGCATGATCGAACTCGGGCCGACCCTGGTTCCGCTGCCCAAGCTGATCTCGTTCGCGGTGGCCCTGCTGTTGTGCGCCGCGCTCGGGCTGTTCATGCAGCGCACCGAC
>JANLQZ010000219.1:0-1847 GCA_031368125.1 Betaproteobacteria bacterium | reverse complement strand
CGCTCCGGCCCCGGCTGCCGCGCCTGCTGCAGTCGCTGTTGAAGCGGCCAAGGACGCTGCTTCGGCCGCGACTGGCGCTGCCTCCGCCGCCGCCGCCGCCGGTGCTGCGACCACCGCCGCCGCGGATGCCGCCAAGGGCGCTACCGATGCCGCCAAGGTCGCGGTCGACGCTGCCAAGGGCGCCGCCGACGACGCTGCCAAAAAAGCTGCTGACGCTGCCGCCGCTGCGATCAAGAAGCCCTGATATTTCGGCAGTCGCCGATATCCATGAAAGCCACCCCAGGGTGGCTTTTCCGTTTTGGGCTTCCTATGGCTGACGATGCCGCCGATGGCAACGTTGCGGCCGCCGCGCAGCGGGCGCAACGCCGACTCAGGCCTGAATCCAGTCCGTGCCCTGGGCCTGGTCGGCCACCACGATCTCCTCGAACGCACAGCCCACGGCCCGGGACAACGCGGTGCGCGCGAGTTCAGGGCGATTGTTTTGCCGACTCAAGTGTGCCGCGACGACAGTCCTGAGGCCGGGGTGGCGCAGTGCCGTCGCTATCTGGGCCGCAGCCCCATTGGAGAGGTGCCCATATTTGCCGCCAACGCGTTGTTTGAGGAACGGTGGATAGGAGCCGGATGCGAGCAGGCTCTCCTCGTGGTTGCATTCGAGCAAGATGGCGCTGCACTTGGTCAGGTGTTCCAGCACGTGTGCCGTGGCATGTCCCAGGTCGGTCAGGATTCCGAGGACCGCCGCGCCGTCCGAGCACCGCAGTTGCAAGGGCTCGCGTGCGTCGTGCGGCACCGTGAACGGAACCACCAGCAGGCCGCCCAAATCGATCGGCGCGCTGTCGATCGCCAGTCTCAGCAGCCCGTCGAAATCCGGGCTGCCAATTGCTGCGTAGGTGCCCTGGCTCATCCATACCGGCAACCGCTGGCGCAACGACAGCGCGTGCGCGCAGCCGATGTGGTCGCCATGTTCGTGGGTGATGAAGATCGCGTCGATGTCACCGGCGGCCAAGCCGCATCGCGCGAGGCGCAGGTCGAGATGCCGCGACCCCAAGCCACAATCGACCAGCAACCGCGTCGGCCTGCGACCGTCACCCGCCTCGACAATGGTTGCGTTGCCTGCGCTCCCACTGCCCAGGCTCCTGAACCGCAACATGCCGGGGCGACCTATTTCAGGTCATCGACGATCACGTTGATGATGCGCTGGGCGTTGGCCGATGCATCGGGAGCGCCCGCCGCGTCCAGCACCGACACCACGGTGGATTCGTTCTGGCTGCGAACCACGACGCGGTATTTCACCGGGGCGATGGTTTTGGCGGAGCCACTGAAGAGCTTGGCGAAAAACCCGGGCTCCGCCTTGTCGGCTGAAGGCGCCACATAACGCACGAAGTACGTTCCCTGGCCGCGGTCGCGGTCTTCCACCGTAAAACCGGTCCGGTCCAGCGACAGGCCGACGCGTCTCCAGGCCCGCTCGAAACCTTCGTCGATCACCACCACCGGCTGGCCGTTGATGGTCGAAGCGCGCGAGATCGATTTGGACACGCCGGCAGCAGAGACCGCTTTTGCCTGTTCCTGCGCCACGCCTAGTTTGACCATCAACCGGCGCAAGAACTCGGTTTCAAGTTCAGGGTCGGCGGGCCGTGGCTGCCAGATCGTTCCGGTGTCCCGCGCGCTGGGATTGGTCGTGCCGGAGGTATAGACCTCGATCATTCCGCGGTGGCTGATGTAGATCTCGGTCTCGCCAGAAGCGGTGCGCTCCAGGCGGGTGCGGAACTTGTCGCGCTCTGCGGTCGAGTAGACACTGTCGATCAGTTTGCCAATGGAACTGCGAATGAAATTCCGCAGGATTTCATTCG
>JANLQZ010000109.1:0-12611 GCA_031368125.1 Betaproteobacteria bacterium | reverse complement strand
TGGAAGACGCTGCACCGGCGTTACCCGGCACTCTCGCAGGTCGCGATCGTCGGCTCCCACGGTGCGCGGGCCGAGGAACCGGGCCACGACCTGACCTACATGGCCGAGATCGGTCTGGTGACCGGGCTCGAGCTGCCGCCCAGCCTGTATGCCGACATGGGCGGCTCGCTGATGGCGGCCGAAGGCGTGCTCAAGGTCGTGCTGCAGCGCCACCACGACACCAAGGGCGTGTACCTGGAAGTGGCGCTGGCCAGCGCCGCCGCCTACCTGGGGTTGCCGCGCAGCTGGGGCATGACGCTGCCCGGCGGCGCGGTGGGTGGCGCACATGCCGGTTACCGCATCTACCCGTGCCGGGACGGACGGGTTGCGGTGGCAGCGCTCGAGCCGCACTTTGCCGCGGCCTTGTGCCAGGCCGCGGGCGTGTCGGTGGTCGACCGACACACGATGGTGGCCGCAGCGACCCATGCGGCGGTGGCGCGTTTCCTGGCCGGCCAGACCTGTGCGCAGCTCGATGCGCTGGGCGCAGCGCAGGATATTCCGCTCTATACCCTGCCGGCTTGACAAGGACAAACCCGCATGGACACACGACCCGCCACCACCGATGTCGACCTGCTGATCGTGGGCGCGGGATTCGCCGGCATGGCGATGCCGCACCGGGCCCGCGTATGCGGGTTCACGGCCAGGTTGTTCGAGGCCGGCTCCGACGTGGGCGGCACCTGGTACTGGAACCGTTGTCCCGGCGCGCGACCGGCTTCGACGCCACGACCGGGGCGCTGCCGAAGATCGGCGTGCGGGACCCCGCCGGCCAGACCCTGCAGCACAAGTGGCGCACAGTGCCATGGACCTGCCTGGGTGACATCCCTGGTCGTGTCAACCCTGGTCGTTGACGCACTCCATATGCCGACTTATATTCAAAACGGCTTCGTTCAAATCTGGCCACCCACGGCCTTGCCTGGGCCGTTCGGTGTCACAGGATGGCGGATGTGTGTGATGGGTTCATTGGGCAAACCGAATGCAGGACAGTTTTGATCAGACGGTGAGTGCCACGTCGCCGGCCGCGCTGCGCCATTACGACAGCGCCGTGGATGCCTTCTTACACGCCTGGCCGGGTGGCTTCGAGGCCCTGGACGCGGCGATTGCCGAACAACCCGGCTTCGTTTTGCCGCATGCGCTCATGGCGTTGATGCTGCATGGCCGGGGCTGCGGTTCGCTGGCCAGAGACGCAATCACGCAGGCCCAAGAATTCTCGCGCCATGCGCTTGCGCGCGAACGGTCGCTGGTCGAACTCATCACCGCCATGGTCGAAGGCCGTTCTCCCGACGCGCTGACGCTGGTGATCGAACATGCACGCAAGTACCCCACGGACGCGCTGGCCGCATCCACGGCTTTGGGTGCCTATGGTCTGTTTGCGTTCAGCGGCCTTGCCAACCACGATGCAGCCCGGCTGGCCTTCACGGAGGCGCTGGCGGCGCATTTCCCCACCGATTTTCCATGGCTGCTGGCCTATCGCGGCTGGGCCCGCATCGAAGCCGGCCAAGTCGAGGCGGGTCTGGCGCTGGCACAACACGCCATCAGGCTTCGCCCCGAGAACGGGCACAACGCCCATATCTTGATGCACGGCCTGTTCGAGAGCGCCGCGCCCGCTGAAGCCCTGGCGTTCGTGGGTGAGTGGCTGCCGACCTATCCACCCGCAGCCCTGATGTGGGGCCATCTGCAGTGGCATGCCGCATTGGCCGAAATTGAACTTGGACATTGCGATGCTGCCGTGGCCCGTCTGCTGGGGCCGATTACCGATTACCTGCCCATTGGCGCGCCTTTCATGGGCCTGGCCGACATCACGTCCTTGCTCTGGCGTTTGGGCCTGCTTGGCGCCGGGCCACTGCCGTGGGAGCTTGCGCAGGAACACGCCAGGCGGCACTTCCCCCACGGTTCGAACGTCTTTGGAGAACTGCACCTTGCCATGCTCGCTGCGGCGCGGCGTGACCATGACGCGCTGGCCACCTGCCGCTCACACCTGGCGATTTACGCCGAGCGCGGGCATCCCGCCGCACCCGCGGCGATGTTGTGGGTGCAGGCCCTGGCGGCGCTTGCGAATGGCGACGAGGCCATGGCGCGCGAGGCGATCGATGCCTGTCTGTCGCAGGCGGTTCGACTGGGAGGCAGTCACGCGCAGCGCAGCGTCGTCACGCTCACCCGTGATGTGTTGCGCCTGCCGGATCTGTAACGAAGCCGGTTCGGCCGGCCCGGATACGCGACTGCATTCAGCGCATCGGCTGGTGGCGGCCAATGGCCGCCAGGAGTTCGCATTCGGCTGTTGACCATTCCCAAATTGATCGCAAGCAAATGTCCGTTCGCGCTGAGCCTGCCCTGCCCTGTCCTGTCCTGAGCCTGCCCTGTCTTGAGCCTGGCCCGTCCTGCGCCTTCGGGCCCGGCGATGCGGGCTCATACCTCGTTGGACAAGACTCCCACCCGCCGACACTTGTCTCCCATGCTAGACTTTGCCCCCGCCGCCTCGGCGGACCTCATTCGTGCCCCGCCGCCTCGGCGGACCTCATTCGTGCCCCGCCGTCTCGGCCGGGCTCTATGTGACAGGTGATTCGTGCCGCGCCTCCCGATCGAAGTGCTTTGGCAGGCCGTGATGGCGCAGACCGGACCGGCGCGCGCCTGGCATATCGACAATTTGTACAACCACCAGCGGCGATACCAGGAGGACCTCCGTCTGGTCGCGGCGCTGGCGCCCGTGGGCACGATATTGGACCTCGGGTCGGCACCCTGCCACATGACAGCATTGCTCAAGTTGCATGGCCATGCTGCAGTCGGTGTGGACCTCGACCCCGACCGCGTTGCGGACCTTGTCCGACAGTTCGATCTCGATGTACGCCGCTGCGACATGGAGCGCTCGGCGCTGCCGTTTGCCGATGACAGCGTTGCCTGTGTGCTGCTGTGCGAAACCTTCGAGCACCTGCGAATCGACCCGGCGTTCGTGCTCAGCGAGATCAACCGCGTGCTTGCGCATGGCGCCCCGCTCCTGCTGACGACCCCCAACGTCTATTCGTTGCCGAGCCTGGGCCGGTTTCTGCTGGGTCGCAGCATCGCCGACCCGGTCGAGGAGTACGGCAAGCTGCGCAAGATCGGGCACATGGGCCATGTGCGCGAGTATTCTGCGCGTGAAGTGGTGCGTTTCCTTGCGGCCTGCGGGCTTGCGGTGGAGTCGACGGACTACCGCTCGGATGCCATTGCGCGCGGCTGGAAGCGCAAGTTGTTGCACCTGGTCTATCGGCTGGCGCCGCGGCGCTTTCGACGTGAAATTGTCATCGTGGCGCGCAAGGTCGGACCCGGTCCCCGCCTGGCGCCGCTGGTGCCGATGCCCAGTTGAACAGTCGGTGCCGGGCCGCTGCCGGTGATGCGCAAGCCCGATGGCAGGCGCTGTCTGCCAGGGTGCCCGGCAAGGCGCGCGTGTTCATGCCGCTGCTGGGGTTTGCGCCCCACGTTCAAGAATGCAACGCGGTGGCGGCCGATGGCTACCGGGGGTTTGCATTCGACAATCGGTCTTTCCGAAATTGGTGACAAGCAAATGTCCGTTCGCACTGAGCCTGCCCTGTCCTTCGCCACCGCGCTACGCCATCGCCAGGGTGCGCTGTTCGCCGACATGCTGGCAGGTCCAGCCGCGCGGGAATCCTTTCCGGCCTGCATGCAAAGGCGCAGGCGGGACGTCGCCAAAGTCTGATTCAGGCCCGCCACTCGTCGATCAGCGACGCGACCAGCCCGGTCCATCCGGTCTGGTGCGAGGCACCCAGGCCTTCGCCGGTGTCACCGTGAAAATACTCGTGGAAGGCAATGTAGTCGCGCCAGTGCGGATCGGTCTGGAACTTCTCTGTCCTGCCGAAGACCGGCCGGCGCCCACGCACGTCGCGCGCAAAGATCGCGATCATGCGTTCGGCCAGGGTCTGGGCGATCTCGCCAATGGTCCACCTGCGTCCATCCTTGCCGTCGATGACGATGTCCGAACCGTAGGCCTTGGCCAGTTTGCGCAGCGACTCGATCATCAGGAATGAGGTCGGGAACCAGATCGGCCCGCGCCAGTTCGAATTGCCGCCCTTGATCTTGGACGCCGCTTCGCCCGGTTCGTAGACCACGCGTTTGTCTCCGAGTTCGAACGGGTGCTGCGCGTGGGCCTTGGACAGGCTGCGCAAACCGTAGTCGGACAGGAACTCGTCGCTGTCGCAGATGCGCTCGAGCATGCGCTTGAGCTGGGCCAGGTCCACGATGGTCAGCGCCAGCGTCTCGACCCCGTCATGCACGGTGTGGTTGACGCACAACTCGACCAGGTCGCGGCGGTTCTTGAGAAACCAGTGCAGGTTGCTGGAAAACTCCGTGAACTGCGTCGTCCACCGGCTTTCCAGGCGCTCGACGGCGTACAGCGGAATCAGGCCGACCAGGGAGCGCACGCGCAGCTTTTCGAACGTGCCATCCGGGTACCGCAGCACGTCGTAGAAGAATCCATCTTCCTGATCCCACAGGTTGTGGTCGCGCCCGCCCATGCGCTTCATGGCCGCGCCCACGTACACGTAGTGCTGGAAGAACTTGCTGGCCAGGCCTTCGTAGGTCTTGTTCTGCTTGGCCAGCTCGAGCGCCATGCGCATCATGCTCAGGCAGAAGAACCCCATCCAGCCGGTGGCGTCGGACTGCTGCAGCACGGCGCCGCCAGGCAGCTTCTCGGAGCGGTCGAACAGCGTGATGTTGTCCAGGCCCAGGAAGCCGCCCTCGAAAACGTTGTTGCCATTGCTGTCGACCTTGTTGATCCACCAGGCAAAGTTGATCAGCAGCTTCTGAAAGCACTTCTCCAGGAAGCTCCGGTCCGCCACGCCGACCCGGATCCGGTCCATGTTGTAGACGCGCCAGACCGCCCACGGGTGAACCGGCGGGTTGATATCCGAGAACTCCCACTCGTAGGCCGGGATCTGGCCATTCGGATGCTGGAACTGCTCGAACAGCATGAACCACAACTGCTCCTTGGCGAACTCGGCGTCGATGAGCGCGATGGCCACGGTATGGAAAGCCAGGTCCCAGGCGGCGAACCAGGGGTACTCCCATTTGTCGGGCATCGACAGCACACGCATCGAGTTGAGGTGGCGCCAGTGCGTATTGCGAATCTGTTTGCGCGATTCGGGTGGTGGTGCGCGCGGGTCGTCGCCCTGCAGCCAGAGGTTCACGTCGAACAGATAGTTCTGCTTTGACCACATCAGGCCGGCGAAGGCCTGGCGCTGGATCCGACGTTCATCCTCGGTGGCCCGCTTGGGGTGGACGCTGGCGTAGAAGGCGTCGGCCTCGCGCAGCCGGCGCGCGACGATCTCGTCCACCTGCTGCAGCGGGTGGGAACAGGCCACGGCGCACAGGCGCAGGCGGACCACGGTGCACCGGCCGGCCGCGACCATGCGGGTGTAATGAATACAGGCCTTGGTGCCGTGTCGCGCCGGGTTGGTGGCCGGCTCTGCGTCCACCACATGGCGGTGAAACGCGTCCTTGACATATTGCCGCCGGTTGTCGGCTGGTGCGCCGTACACCCGGGCCGCATCGGTCTCGTTGTCGGTGAAGAGTGGTTCGCCGTCCGGTTCTCCGTACAGGTGGCGTGGGCCCAGTTGGTACTTGAACGGCAGGTTTTTCAGCCCTTCGGCCGCGCTGTCGTCGGCCAGCAGAGCAACATGGTCCGGGCCGGTGCTGCCCTGTCCGATCGTCGGCTCGCGCAGGCGCTCGTCGCCCCAGGCCCAGATATTGCGAAACCACAGTTGCGGCAGCAGGTGCAGCACGGCGTCTTCCGGGCCGCGGTTCCAGGCCTCGATGCGGATGCAGATGTCGTCGGTGCCGGCCTTGGCATATTCGACGAACACGTCGAAGTAGCGGTCGTCATCGAAGATGCCGGTGTCGAGCAGCTCGAACTCCGGCCCGGCACCGGCCCGTGCGCGATTCTCGTCAATCAGGCGCTGGTAGGGAAACGCTGCCTGCGGGTACTTGTAGAGCACCTTCATGTAACTGTGGGTTGGCGTGTTGTCCAGATAGAAGTAGTACTCCTTCACATCCTCGCCGTGGTTGCCCTCGTTGGATGTCAGGCCGAAAGCGCGCTCCTTGAGGATCGGGTCCCGGCCATTCCACAACGCGGGGGAAAAACACAGCAGCTGGTATCGGTCGCAGATGCCCGCCAGGCCGTCCTCGCCCCAGCGGAAAGCCTTGCTGCGGGCCATGTCGTGGGTCAGGTAGTTCCAGGCCGATCCGTCGGCGCTGTAGTCTTCGCGCACCGTGCCCCAGGCGCGTTCACTCAGGTACGGACCCCAGGCGTGCCAGTCGGCAATACCCTCTTTCATGTCCTGCTGGCGTTGTTTCTCGTTGTTGTGCATGGGCGGGTGTCTCCTGTATCAGGCAGCGCCGGACATCGCGCAAATGGTACGCCGATGCCCTGCCGGCCCGCGCGGCCACCGTGCCGAAATGCCGCATGCCCGGCCGCGATGTGCTGCGTCTGCCCGACCTGCAAGGCGGCCGGTCCAGCCGGCCCGGTTGCGCGAGCGCATGCTGCGCATCGGCCAGTGGCCGCCAATGGCTGCGAGGGATGTGCGGCCAGCCGAAGCTCAATCGGTCCAGACGATCTGGTGCCGGATCACGAACGGGTTCAGGTGTTCGTGCACCAGGGCTTCGATCCGCTCGCGCTCGGGCGACGGCACCCCGGCGCCGGCGACCGTCACCGTGGCCAGTGTCCCGTGGGTGCCGTGCGCTCCCACCGCCACCGACAGCGGCACGCCTTGCGCGACCAGTGGCGCCAGGGTCGCGGCAAACACTCTTTGTGCGGCATCCCAGCGCAGTTGCGGCTTGAACACCTTGCCCACGCCGGTGAGTGGGATCGCGTCGACCAGCAGCACCGCCACCGGCACGGCGGCGCGCTCGGGCGTGCGGCTGCGCACAAAGGCCAGCAGGTCGGCCGCTCTGGTGTGGGCGCCGGGCTTGAGCTGCACATAGGCCAACGGCAATTCGCCCGCGTAGGCGTCGGGCTGGCCGACGATGGCCGCCAGCGCGACATCCGGGTGCTGGAAAAAGGCCTCCTCCACCGGCAGCGGGTCGATGTTGTGCGCGCCGCGGATGATCAGGTCCTTGGCGCGGCCGGTGATCCACAGGTAGCCGTCGTCGTCGAGCCGGCCCAGGTCGCCCGAGTTGACCCAGCCCGGCTCGACAAAGGCACCCGCGTTGTGCACCGCGTTGAGGTAACCGCTGAACACGCCCGGCCCGCTCATCGCCACCACGCCGATCTCGTTGGCTGCGCAGTCGCCCGCGCAGCGTCCGTCGGCGTCGACCTTGACCACGCGCACGCGGCTGTAGGGAACGGCGTGACCCACCGAACCCAGGCGCAGCGGCCGGTCCAGGTACGAGATGGTGTGTACGCTGGAGGTTTCGGTCATGCCGTAGACCTCGAGCACCGGTACGCCAAAGCGCTGCTGCAATGCCTTTCCCACCGCCACCGGGATGGCCGAGCCGCCGCCGCTGACGACGCGGATGCTGCTGGTGTCGGCGTCCCCCACCGGCACGGCCGCGGCAGCCGCCAGCACGGTGGGAACCGCCCCGAACACGGTCGGCTTGAAACGCTCCACCAGCTTCCAGACATGGCGCACCGCCGACGGGTTGCGCCAGCCCGACGGCGACAACACCACCAGCGAGCCGCCCTGCGCCAGCGCCGCCAGCCCCTGCGTCAAGGCCCCGCCCACGTGGTACAGCGGCAGGCCGAACAACATGGCGCGGCCAGGCTGCGAGGACAACATGGTGTTGACCACCCACGACTGGTAGACCTGGTTTTCGTGCGTGTGCCGCACCAGCTTGGGTGTGCCCGTGGTGCCGCCGGTGTGGAAATAGGCTGCCGTGTCGGTTGGCGCAATTGTGCGGCCGCTGCTCAGGCGCTCACCCGCAAACGTGGCCAGCAACTGGTCGAAGTTGTAGATACCGTTGGCTTCGTCCTGCGTATTGCCACCCGGTGCGCCGACCTGCAGCACGGCCTGGAGGCCCGGCACCAGGGGGCGGATGCGTTGCACCTTGTCCCAGATGTCCACGCCCGGCGTGGGCCCCAGCGCGACCAGCACTTTGGTATTCGCGGCCTGCAGGATCTCGGCCAGTTGGTGCGGCTCCAGCAGGGCGTTGACCGGGTTCGCAATTCCGGCGGCTTCGGCGCCGAACAACGCGTAGAAACTCTGCGGCACCAATGGCAGCAGCAGACTCACCACGTCGCCGGGCCCCACGCCGAGCGCGGCGAACATGTTGGCCGCCTGCGTGACCCGCGCCAGGAACTGCGCATGGCTGGTTACCAGCGCCGGCTCCGCCGGGTCGGCGTTGGGCAGGAACTGCAACGCCGGTGCGTCCGGGTCGTGCGCGGCGCCGATACGCAGCGCGTCGTAGGTGCTGGCGGCCTCGCTGCGGTCGCGAAACGCGATCGCCTCTACGGCCAGTACATCGGCCGCAGTGGCGAGCGACGGGCGTTGTGTGCCAAAAAAGCGGTCAATCAGGATGGCGCGTGGCATAGGGTCTCTTGGAGGTGGCTTTTTGTGCACCACTATAAGGGAGGCACTTTCTAAGGGGCGTCGCGGCGCAGACTTACAACTACGCGCGCATTCAACCTCCATGGCTCACCGTGTGGATTCGATGAATGCTCCCAGTGCGTCAAGCGCCTGCGACCAGAAAAGCGCGAGGCCCCGCTCTTGCGCCTGCTCCAGGTTCAAAACCTTGAAAACGCCTGAGAGCACAGCGGCGGGCACGACCTGCGATGTACCGAACTCCTTTAACCAGTACTCCGATTTCACGGCGGCGTCATTGTTCAAGCGTTTCACACTGTTGGTCGCGCTGTTCGAGACCTTGCACTCGATGGCCATGAGCCGCGTGTCGTGCAGCCTGACAACCACATCGGCTTTGCGTGCGCCAAGCTGGCACTCGGCGCAGAACTGCATGGCCTGTGGCCCTTTGACGATGGTATTGATCCTTACAGGCGCCACCTCGCTGAACCCAATCTCACGCAGGTAGTCCTTGACTCTGGTTTCCTGGTTGTCCTTGCCGTCGTTGCGGCGTTCGGTCGCGATACGCTGCGCCGCCAGCAATACCGAGGAAGCCAGTAAGGCCGCTTCACGCTGTCTGGGGCTCGGCGCTTTTCCGGCAGCCATCCACGGGAACCGGTGTGGATCAAGCACCCGTTCAATGACACCAAATACCTTGCGCAGTGCCTCGGGGTTCTTCTTCAAAATACCGGGAGAGATCGATTCAACGTCAGCGATCACCCGCAGATCATCATCCGATATTGGCGGACCGGCCAGCTAACGCAAGGCCTCACCCAAGCCCAGGCCATAGGCTTCAGCAAGATTTTCATCGCTGATGGCTTCGGAATTAAGGTTGCTCAGCTTCTCGAAAAGCAAGTCGAATTTGTCCCGCGCCTGGTTGTAGTGCGTCGCCCAGGAGTCCGAGACAGCCAACCTTTCTGCCCTGAACTGCGCGGCCGACAAAGCCGCGGCATCGGCCAGGGCTTGGGCCGTCCAGCGCAATGGAAACGTCGTCATGCCACCAGCGCATCCAACGTCGGGATACGCAAACGCTCGATCTCCTTTGGCTCGAACTTGGTCAATCCGCCGGCATAGGTCCTCCCGCTACCGGTATTGACGTTTTCATTCAGCCACGTCACGAGACGCGACAACACGCCATCCGCCATGGGTTCGCGAGGGTACAGACCATGGGCGATATTGATGTGCCGTGCACCGCATGTATTGAGCGTGAATTGGGGTGGCCTGCGTGCCATATACGTGCACAGGACTGGCGCAGGGGCTTTCAAGCCCACCGACCACCATGCCTTGCGGTGCCGCGCGATGTATCCCTGGTCAGCTCCTTGTGCCTTCGCCCAATGGAGGAAGTCGTTGATGCCCTGTTGTTCCTCGTTCGTGAAATCGTCCAGCTCGGCAGGCAGGTCGATCACACGCCGAAGCGCTGCTGCCGATCGCAAATGCGCGCCGGCCTGTATCAAATCCCTGGCCTTGGTCACGGCGGCCAGCTTGACGCGCTCCGGCAAGCCATCCGCACGTACACCTGCGATCCAAATGCCGTTGGCGCCGGTTACCTGGCCACGATGGACGCGGCAAAGTTCGCCGAGTTCCACGGTGCCACCCGTATCCGGAACCGTGGGCCGGACAATGATGGACCAACGTGGCTCGGACTTGAGGCGCTCGCGCGGCACATCAACACCGCTGGTCAAGCCTTTGAGGCGTACAAAATCCCCCACCGAGCGAACACGAACCGGCTGGGCGGTTTCCCCGACACGAAAACATGTGATTGCCGCTGTGGTTGCAATGCCGGGAAAGGCTTCAACCTTCGGGTCCAGCACATGCAAGGCAATGCCTCCAAGCTGTTCCAGAAAAAGCCTGCGTAGCGCCGACCCATAGTTCACATCCATCCACTCAGCCGAGGTGATGAATGCGCCAATATCACCGGCGCTCGCGAGCAATCGCGTTTGCAGGAAGAAATGGAGGTGCAGGCCCGCCAGTGCGCTGGCCTTTATACCGAAATCCGCAAACCGCGCGGCATACCACACCTTCCACTGTGCGGTGATGTCGTGGTGGCGCACATAGGGTGGATTACCCACAAATGCCGTCATCCCGCCAATGCGCGGCAACGCCACTGTTCGATAATCCGTGAGCAGAACCGTAGCCCTGCCGGCAAAGCCGCGAACCGCAAGATTCGCGCGCAGCATCAGCGCCGCCAGCGGGTCCATTTCAACAGCTACCAATCGTGCTTCTGGAAAAGCCTCGCCGGCCGCCAGAATAAAGCGCCCGGACCCCGCGCCCGGATCAACGATGCGTGATGGCTTGCCCTGGGTGGAAAGCCACGTCAGCATGGCGCCGACAATGGGCTGGGGGGTGTAAACGGCACCGGATGCACGCCGCACATGGGTCGACCGGATCAAGGCAAAGGCATCTCCCAAAGGGTCGGCACCACCAATGATCAACGCGCGTATCGCGTCGATATCGAACGGCTCAAGAAGCCCCTTCTGTCGTGTATTGGCAAGCCCGCGTTCGGCTACGGACGGTACACAGGTGTCGCCAATCAAGGCGAGACAGACTCCGGCCAAATCTTGTTCGGTTTGCATGGTTATTTATACAGTATATCGCCCGGGGCCAGGCTTGCGCAATCGCAATCAACAGTGCGGAGGGATCCGGCTCGGCAGCACGGCGCATGGATTCACAACTTGATCACCAGTCCCACCGAGTGTGCTTTTGCGGAAGGGTCCCATTCGCGCCGCCGCGGCACAGGGCGAGCCTCAGGGGCGGCGCCTGTGCGACGATTTCCCTGTCCCCGTCGCCCTGGGCGGCAACCCAGTGTGCTGCGTCAGCATGCGGCCTTTTGCGGGCGTCGCGACGGGCTGTCTCACTGGCGCCGCAACGGTCGTCGAATTCTTGCGCCGCGCGCTGCTGTAGTTGCCGTCCGTCAGCGGCTGGAACGTCGGTATCAGATGGTGCTTGCCGTTGCCGATCAGGTCGGAGCGGCCCATCGCCTTGAGCGCCTCGCGCAGCAGCGGCCAGTTGTTGGCGTCGTGGTAACGCAGGAAGGCCTTGTGTAGCCGGCGGCGCTTGTCGCCGCGCACCACGTCCACGGTTTCGCTGTCGCGTGTGACCCTGCGCAACGGGTTCTTGTTGCTGTGGTACATCGCCGTGGCGGTGGCCATCGGGCTGGGATAGAAGGTCTGCACCTGGTCGGCCCGAAAGCCGTTCTTCTTGAGCCAGAGCGCCAGGTTCATCATGTCTTCGTCGCTGGTGCCGGGGTGCGCGGCGATGAAGTAGGGAATCAGGTACTGCTTCTTGCCGGCCTCGGCCGAAAACCGGTCGAACATCTGCTTGAACTTGTCGTAGCTGCCGATGCCGGGTTTCATCATCTTGGTCAGCGGCCCGCCTTCGGTGTGCTCGGGCGCGATCTTCAGGTAACCCCCGACATGGTGCGTGACGAGTTCCTTCACATATTCGGGCGACTGCAGCGCCAGATCGTAGCGCAGGCCGGAGCCGATCAGGATCTTCTTGACCCCCTTGAGCGCACGCGCGCGGCGGTACATGTGGATCAGCGGCGTGTGGTCGGTATTGAGGTTGGAGCAGATGCCGGGGTAGACACACGAGGGTTTGCGGCAGGCCGACTCGATCTCGGGGCTCTTGCAGCCGATCCGGTACATGTTGGCCGTGGGGCCGCCCAGGTCGGAAATGGTGCCGGTAAATCCCTTGACGCCATCGCGGATCGCCTCGACCTCGCGGATCACCGAGTCTTCCGAGCGGCTCTGGATGATGCGCCCCTCGTGTTCGGTGATCGAGCAGAAGGTGCAGCCGCCGAAACAGCCACGCATGATGTTGACCGAAAAGCGGATCATCTCCCAGGCCGGGATCTTGGTGCCGTGGTCGTGGCTGCCGTTTTCGTCCGCATAACGCGGGTGCGGCGAGCGCGCATACGGCAGGTCGAACACCAGGTCCATCTCGGCCGTGGTCAGCGGAATCGGCGGCGGCGTAATCCAGACGTCGCGTGCCGTGGCGCCCTCGCCGTGCGCCTGCACCAGCGCGCGCGCGTTGCCC
>JANLQZ010000100.1:0-1725 GCA_031368125.1 Betaproteobacteria bacterium | reverse complement strand
TCGCGTGCCAGCGCGCGGCCGCCGGTATGCCGGATCAGCCAGCGTTTCACACCGAATCCGGGCCCGACCACCCGAGCGGTGGCGCGCACGGCGGGCCGGGGATGCAACTGGTCGACCAGATCGAGAACGATCGTGCGCAGCACCGGAAGGTGGTGCACATGCTGGTGGCCGTCGACGTAGGTCGGCGCCCTGCCCATGGCGCTTTGGAACGCGGCCAACTGCGCATCGATTTCGCAGCGGATTTCCGCACCGGGCAGCAACCCCAGGTGGGCGCGCGCGATCAGCACCGACAGCGCCGGCAGTTGTGGCCAGACCCGCGCCAACTGCGGGCTCAGCGGCTGGCCTTCGGTGAGGTTGATGTGCAGGCCCACATCGACCGAAGGCGGCAACCGACGCAACAACGGCGCGTCGCTTTCCCAATGCCGGGAATTCGTGATGCAGGACACCGCGTTCAGGCGTTGCGCCCAGGCCAGACTTGCGATTCCCGCGGAGATGCCGGGGGAGAGGCCGAAATCGTCGGCACAAAGCGCCAGTGTCCGGCCAGTTCGTGGTTGGGGTGCCTTCATTTGCTCGGTGCGTCGCACGCACCGATGGTGCCACGCCCGGCTTCGGTCCCTACCAGGTAGATCGGGCGCTGTTTGACTTCGTTGAAGATGCGGCCCACGTATTCACCCAGGATGCCGATCGACAACAACTGCACGCCGCTCAGAAACATGGTTCCGGCCACCAGTGTGGCCCAGCCCGGCACGTCCACGCCGAAGATGAAGTGATCGAGCACGATCCAGACCCCATATCCGAGCGCCAGCGTCGCGATGGCGGCCCCCAGCGCACTCCACAAGCGCAGCGGCGCATTTGTGAACGCCGTGACGCCCGTGAATGCCAGGCGCGCCAACCCGCGCATGGAAAACGTGCTGTGCCCGGACCAGCGCTCGTCGGGCGTGTAGGGGATGACCACGTTCTCGAAGCCGACCCAGGCGTACAGGCCCTTCATGAACCGGTTGCGCTCCGGCAAGGACTTGAGCGCGTCGACCACGCGCCGGTCCATCAACCGGAAATCCCCGGCATCGACCGGGATCTGCACCAGCGGGTCGCGGTTGACCAGGTGGTAGAACAAGGCCGTGCCAAGTCGCTTGGCCAGGCTTTCATCGGTGCGTGCGGCCCGCGCCGCGCACACCATGTCGGCCCCCTCATGCCATGCCGCAAGCATTTGCGGTACCAGCGCAACCGGATGTTGCAGGTCGGCGTCCATCAGCACCACCACCTCCGCGACAGCCCGGTCGATACCAGCCGTCAAGGCCGCCTCCTTGCCGAAATTGCGCGACAGCCGCAGGTACCGCACCCCGGGGCGGGTGAGCCAGGGTGCCATGGCGGCCGGCGTCTGATCGCGGCTGCCGTCGTCGACCACGATGATCTCCCACTGGTCGGTCAACTGCGCGAGTTGCGTCGTCAGCCCGGTCAACAACGGCCCCAGATTTTCCGCCTCGTTGAAAGCCGGTATCACGCAGCTCACGGACGGGCGCGGGTTGCGCGAAAGCTTGGTCATGAGGGCCGCATCGCTGTTGCTGAGGTGGTCGATGTGCTGTTGGCACCGGTCGGGACCGGCGTCGGATCCGGCAACACGACACGCCATGCCACGCCCGGGAATCCGGGCCCTGCCGGCATGCCACCCGGCAGTGGCGCATCACGCACCACCTGCAGCATGCCACAGCGTTTTACCAGGTCGGC
>JANLQZ010000079.1:0-4648 GCA_031368125.1 Betaproteobacteria bacterium | reverse complement strand
GCGCAGGCAAACAGCGCTTCGAAGAACTGCGGGCAGTTGTACAGCAGCGCGGCCACCCGGTCACCCCGCTGCACGCCCTGCGCGGCAAGCGCGCCGGCCAGCCGGCAACTGCGCGCATGCAGTTCGCCGTAACCGAGCCGTCGCTCGCCGTAGACCACCGCCAATACGTCGGACCGGTGCGATGCCTGGATGCTGAGTTGGTAGCCGATCATCGAAGGACGCCAAAGTAGAAGCCAGAATGACGGCCGCCACGCCGCAGCCTCGAGCCGGCGTTCAGATGCCGGCGTGGCGCCCGGGTGGAACTGGCACTGCGAATCCACCCGAGGTCCGCCATCTGCTTCATATTATCATCGGTCGACCTCAATCTCTCACGCAGCCCGCCAAGCCCCGCGACCAACGCCGGTCAGCTGCGCGGGTGGCGCCTCCACCGCCAGAATCGTTTTGCAGGTACTCACCTTCGACCATCCGAGTGCGCTTCCCGCTGCGGCGCTGGCACTGTGCCATGACGCCGGCCAGGGCAACCTGTTCCACGAGCAGCCGTGGTTGTGGCAGGCCATGCCCGCCGGCTTGCAGCCCGGCGACAGGCTGCAGTTGCACCTGATCGCCGGCGACGGTCCAGAGGGCCAGCCACTGGCATTGCTGCCGGCGGTCTACTCGCGTCTGTATGCTTCGCACCCGGGCGCACGGGTGCTCCATTTTCTGCAGCGCGAGGAGCAACCCTACGAACCGATCGGCCACGCGGTGGACGCTGCGGCGACGGCCGAGTGCATCGCCGCATGGATTGAGGTGAATCCAAGTGCGATCGATGTCGTGCGCATCAGCCCGCTCGACCCGGCACACCCATTCACGTCGGCGATCGTCAGCGCCCTGGCCCGGCACGGGCATTGGGTGCAGTTGTACCGCTACGCAAACAGCCGCCATGTGAACGTGGCCGGTTTGGCGTTCAGCCAGTACCTGGCCCAGCGCCCCAAGGCCTTGCGCGAGTCGCTCGAGCTCAACACCCGGCTGCTGATGCACGGCGGGCGCGGCGAGTTCCAGTTGCCTTTCACCCCCGAACTGATCGAGGAGGCCTGGGATCACGTGCGCTACGTCATCGACCATGCGCCCGAGGAGGACGCGCCGGATCCGCCCGACTACCTGCGCGCCATGCTTGTCACCGCCGCCGACACCGGCACGTTGCGGCTGGGGATATTTTTTCTGGACGGTGTGCCGGTGGCGATGCAGTTGTGGGTGATCAGCGCGGGTAAGGCAGTGTGCCTGCGCATCTGGGCCGCGCAAGGGCAGCGGGCGTTCCCGATCGACGATGTGCTGACACAGTTGATGGCGCTGTGCCTGATCGACGGCGACCATGTGAATGAACTAGAGTTTGGTGATGTCAATGACGAGTTCGCGCGCGACTGGGCACCCCTGTCGCGTGAGCGCCTGGGTCTGGCGGCCTTCAACCGCCGCACCTGGCGCGGCGTGCGCGGAGCGATGCGCCACATCGGTGTGCAGTTGATCAAGACCGCGCCGCAGCGTTTGTTGCGCCTTCTGCGCGTTCGCCGTTGAGCCTGAGCGCCGATCGCGAGCACGCACGGCGCCAGACGCAACCGACTGCGCGGGTGATCTGGATTGGCTCGCAGGCTCTCAGGCTCCGCGACCTTCGCCCCGCATGCGGCGCCGGGCGCTCCAGCGCGCCAGCCGGTATCCGATCCAGCCCTGTGGACGCAATGCGGCATTGAACCCGTCGGGGAACAGCAGGATCACCGCCATGATGATCAGTCCCGTGGCGCCCAGATGCCAGTTGAGCAGCCGACTCCAGGTCAGGTTCGCCAGCAATTCGACAAAAAACGCCCCGGCCACCGGACCGAGTACGGTACCCGCACCGCCCAGCAGCAGGATCGCAAAGGCCTTCACGGCCAGTGCCAGGTCGAACATCGACGGCGGGTCGATATAAGTCAGCCACCAGGCCTGAATGGCACCGGCGGCGCCCGTGATGGCGGCGCTCAGCATCCAGGCCGCGGTCTTGTAACGGGTGGTCTGCAGGCCGCTGAACAGCGCCTTGTCCTCGTTGTCGCGGATGGCGCGGCAACCCAGTCCCAGCCGGCTTCGGCCAAACGCCCACGCCAGCGCCGTGGCCAGCAGCAGCAGTGCGAGAAACAGGTAGTAGAAGCGGGCCGCGTTGGCCGCCGGGCCACCCGATGGCAGCGGCAGCGACAGCCCCATGCCGCCGCCGGTCCAGGTCCCGGCATTTGCGACCAGTTCCTTGACCGCCTCGTTCAGTCCCAGCGTCGCGATCGCGAAATAGTGGCCCCTGAGGCGCAGCAGCGGCGGGCCGAGCACCAGCGCGACGGTAGCGCAGGTCAGCACGGCCAGCGGCGCGGCGGCGGCGAACGGCCATTGCAGGTTGACCATCAGCATCGCCGCTGCATAACCGCCGACGCCAAAAAACACCACGTTGCCAAACGCCGGGTAACCGGTATAACCGGCCATCAGGTTGATGCCCTGCGCCACCACGGCGAGCATGAAGACCATCGACAGCACGCGCAGCCAGTAACCCGACAACGCCCAGGGCGCTACGACCAGCGGCAGCAGCATCAGCACGACCGCGGCAACCCGCAGCGGGCCACCAGCCAGCGCGCGCCGGCGGTCATTGGGCCCGGGCATCGACGACATGACCGGCGCCGAGCAGTCCGCGCGGGCGCAACAACAGGACCGCCAACAACAGCAGGAAGCTGACTGCATCACGCAGGCCCGGCGCACCCAGGCCGGACACCAGGCTTTCGGCCACCCCCAGCAACATCGCCGCGGCGATGGCACCACTCATGTTGCCCAGGCCGCCGAGCAGCACGATCACGAAGGCCTTCATGGTGTAGCTGTCGCCGGTGCCGGGCGCGAACGCGTAAAGCGACGCCATCAGCGAACCAGCCGCGCCGGCCAGAGCGGCACCGAGGCCGAACGCGATCATGCGCATGCGCCGGGCGTCGATGCCCAGCGTGGCGGCGGCGCGCGGATTCTGGGCCGTGGCCCGGATCGCATGTCCGGTGCGGGTGTGGCCCATGAACAGGTGCAGCAGCAGCGTCAGCAGCAACGCCATCGCGAACACCGCGATGCGGGTCCACGGCAGGCGCAGGCCGCCAACCTCGAGCGCCATGCTGGCATACGGCACCGTGACCGCACGCACGTCGGCGCTGAACAGCTCCAGCAGGACGTTGACCAGCAGCATGTTCAACCCGAAGGTCAGCACCAGTGTCATGAACAGCGAGGCGCGAATCACGCGTTCGAGCACGTAGCGCTGCAGCACCAGGCCAAACAGGAACAATGCGGCAGCCGCCAGCGGCAGGGCCGCGAACGGGTCCAGATGCCAATGGGTATGCAACAGCCAGGTGAGGTAGGCACCGAGCACCATCAGCGTGCCGTGCGACAGGTTGATCAGTCCGGTCACGCCCCAGACGACCGAGAAGCCGATCGCCAGGCAGGTGTAGAAGCCGCCCAGCAATATTCCCGAGACGACGATCTGAAGCGTCAACACGGCGAGTGCGGCGATCTGCTCGCCGCCGGGTCGGTCATCGCTGCGGCAGCGGGTAGGTGAACCTGGCCTTGGCCGCGTTGGCCGGGTAGACCTCCACCGGCTTGCCGTTCTGGATCTGCACCACGGTCATGCCCTTGGCGATGTTCTGCCCGAGTTCATTGAAACGCACCGGACCATAGGCCGTCATGATGTTGGTCTGCGCAATCGCGTCGCGCACCTTTTGCGGATCGAGCGAGTCCGCCTTCTCGATCGCGCGCTGGTAGACCTGCAGCGCGGCGATGGACTGGGGCGGGTGGTAGTCGCACACGTGTTTGGTGGTCTTTTCGCACAGCGTGGCAAGTTCGGCCGACGTCCAGCCGAAGATTTCGTCCTTGTAGCCGGCGTCGGCGGTCCATTGCACGGGTTCCGTAATGCCTTCGGCCTTCTGCCCGAGCGACTCGACGAAGCCGGGCAGCGTCGGCCCCAGCGTGAATCCGATCATCTTCAGCGGCACCTTCTGCTCCGAGGTCTGGCGCGCAAGCACGATCATGTCGCCGGTATAACCGGCGGCAATCAATGCGTCGGGAGTGCGCGCCTTCAGCGCCTCGACCATGGCCGAGAAATCCTTGGTGCCGGTAGGATAGGCCTCCTTGTAGACGACCTCGAGCCCGGCTGCCTTGGCCTGGCGCTCGGCGGCCTCGATGCTCACCTGCGGGAACAGCGCGTTCTCGTGGATCAGCGCCACGCGCTGTGCACGCGGCCTGGCCTCGACGGCCATCTTGATGAAATTGCCGGTGTACTGGTCCACCGGCGTCAGCGTCGCAAAGATGTACTTGAAGCCGCGATTGAACACGGTCGTGGCGGCGGCATGGGCAGCGACCATGGGTACCTGGTATTTCTCCGACACGACGCTGGCGGCAAACGTGATCCCGCTGGAATACGGCCCGAGCAGCAGTTTGATGCCATCCTCGGTGATCAGCCGCTCGTAGAGCTTGGCCGACGTGTTCGCGTCGCTCTGGTCGTCGTAGTACTTGATCGCAACCTTGTAGCTCTTGCCGCCGACCTTGATTCCACCGCGCTGGTTGATGTGGTCGACATACATGTCGTAGCCCTCCTTCACCAGCCGGCCTTCGGTCGAGGTCTTGCCGGTGAGCGACA
>JANLQZ010000071.1:0-2283 GCA_031368125.1 Betaproteobacteria bacterium | reverse complement strand
GGGCAACTATGCTTCGAGCAATGTGATTCGTTGTGCGTGGCTGGCCGAAGCCAAGACGCTTGCGTTCGCCTTGGGCGAGCGAGGGATTCACGTAAACACGTTGTCGCTGGGCGGCACACTGACACCAGGATATGCAGCTTCCCTCGAAAAGCGTGCCGCCAATGCCGGTACATCATTCGAGCATCGCCTGGCGGAGGAGACGTCAAACGTGCCCCTCAGGAAATATGGCAAACCCGAAGAGGTGGCCGCCGCGGTTGAAGGATTGTTGTCGTCGTTCTCCGATCACATGACCGGTCTCAACATCCTTCACGACGGTGGTTTTACGCGAGCGTATTGAGTCAGTTCAAGCGGCGGCCATCGGTGGCAATACGAGCTGCATTTCCTGGGCCGACGACGCGTCACAACCAGCGCGCGGCGCCTCATGCGCCGGTGGTAGCGCGCAGCTTCTTTTCCAGCCGCAGCGCATCGAGTGCCTGGGCATAGTAGTCCGCGATGCGGCCCGACGGCTCGAAGCCCTGGCGCCGGTAGAAGGCGATGGCGCTGGCATTGTCGGCCCGCGTTTCCACATGGATGGCCTGCGCGCCCGCCACGCGCGCCGCCTGTTCGAGCCAAGCCACCAACCACGCGCCCAAGTGGGTGTGGCGCTTCGTGGGGTCGACGGCGAGCAGGCTCAGATGCGCATGGTCGTCGCCGTACTGCATGATTCCGAAGGCCAGCACCCGGCCTTGTGGCGCGATCACCGCCACATTGGTTGCAGGGTCCCGGATCGATCGCCGCACCCGGTTCGGTGTCCAGCTCCATGCCAGTCCGTGTTCGATGTAATCGCGCGACATCTCGGCGATGCCGCGGGCATCCTGCGGCGCGGCGAGTCGGATGTCGGGGATCCGCAGCATGGGGTTGTTACCGCGCCAAACGACTGCTCAGCCCCACACCTGCCCCGCCACCCGCACCATGTTGCCGCCCATGACCAGGGCCGCTTCATCGGCCGTCATTCCGGTGCGCTGCAAGGCATCGCCCAGCAGCTTCCAGCTCGCGATGGGCGGGTAGGTCGAGCGCGCGATCGAGCGGTCGTAACCGGCCGACCTGGGCCACCAGTAGCTCGGGTCGTAGTCGCCCGGAGGGTCGTCGTCGAGGCCGGCCTGCGGGAAGCTGATGTCCAGGCCGATGCCGGCATGTCGCACGCCGACCAGGTTGGCCACGTAGGCGGCGTGCCGGGCCACATCGTCGGCGTCGGGCGTGCGGGTGCCCAGGAAGATCGATACCCCCGACACGCAGACCACGCCGCCGGTGGCCGCGCAGGCGCGGATCTGCTCGTCCGTCACGTTGCGCCCGTGCTCCACCAGCGCCAGCGGATTGGAGTGGCTGAAGATCACCGGCGCGGTCGACGCCGCCATGATGTCCAGGCTGCAGCGCCGCCCGGTGTGCGAGCAGTCCATCAGCACGCCGGCCGCGTTGATGGCGGCCACGATCCGGTGGCCCAGGGCGGTGAGGCCCTGCACCTCGTCGTGGCAGCCACCGGCCACCGTGTTGTTGCGGTTGTAGGCCAGGTGCATCTGGCGCACACCGAGGTCGCGGTACAACGCCACCATCTCGGGTTGTTCCAGCAGCGGCATCGCGCCTTCGAGGTCGAAGCCGATCGCCAGCTTGCCGCCGGCCGCAGCGTCTTCGATGTCCCGCACCGTGTCGGCCAGGACATAACGCCCGGGATGCGCGGCGATGGTCGCGCGAAACCCGGCGATCACCGACAGCACCTGCGAGACCGGGTTCATGTCCATGCCGATATTGATCGACACGTAGTTCACGCCGGCGGCGTGGAACTGTTCGATCGGGCCGAAGTCGGCCTGCGGATGCAAGGGCAGGCAGGCGTGCGATTCCCATTTGATCATTGCGGTTCTCCTTGCATGGTGCTCCGATCCTTCGCCAAGCTCAGGACAGGCCTGGCTCAGGACACATTCACGCCGGACGAAGCCCGGTACGAACGAGGCTGGAGGCCACACGGTGCCTGATCATGCCATTTCGCGCCTGAAACCGGTCGATGCGACCATCAGCTTGCGGGTGTATTCGTCGCTGACCCGGCTCGCGGCCAGGTCGGCGGACGACAGCAACTCTACCGTCTGGCCGCGCTGCATCACCATCAGCCGCTCGCACATGTGGGTCACCACGGCCAGGTCGTGGCTGACCATGATGAAGGTCAGGCCGCGTTTGCGGCGCAGGTCTTCGAGCAGGTTGAGCACCTCGGCCTGTACCGACGCGTCGAGCGCGGACGTGGGTTCGTCGAGCAGC
>JANLQZ010000062.1:0-2974 GCA_031368125.1 Betaproteobacteria bacterium | reverse complement strand
AACGACTCGGTGACCAAGTCCAAGTTCGACAACCTGTACGGTTGCCGCGAGTCGCTGGTCGACGCGATCAAGCGCGCCACCGATGTGATGATCGCCGGCAAGGTGGCGCTGGTCGCCGGGTACGGCGACGTGGGCAAGGGTTCGGCCCAGGCCCTGCGTGCCCTGAGCGCACAGGTGTGGGTGACCGAGATCGACCCGATCAACGCGCTGCAGGCCGCGATGGAGGGCTACAAGGTCGTGACGATGGACTACGCCGCCGACAAGGCCGACATTTTTGTGTCGGCCACCGGCAACAAGAATGTCATCACCTACAAACACATGGCGGCCATGAAAGACCAGGCGATCGTGTGCAACATCGGCCACTTCGACAACGAGATCGATGTCGCCTCGCTCGCAAAATGCAAGTGGGAAGAGATCAAGCCGCAGGTCGACCACGTGATCTTCCCGGCCAAGGGCAAGACCCCACCCAAGCGCATCATTCTGCTGGCCAAGGGCCGGCTGGTGAACCTGGGTTGCGGTACCGGGCACCCGAGCTTCGTGATGTCGTCGAGTTTTGCCAACCAGACCATCGCCCAGATCGAACTGTTCACCAAGCCCAAGGAATACAAGGTCGGCAAGGTCTACGTGTTGCCCAAGCACCTGGACGAAAAGGTCGCCCGCCTGCACCTAAAGAAGGTCGGCGCCATGCTGACGGAACTCAGCGACGAGCAGGCCGCTTATATCGGCGTGTCCAAGGCCGGCCCTTACAAGGCCAATAGCTACCGTTATTGATTCCACGCTGCGCCGCCCGGTGCGCCGATTGCGTGTCGTCGCGGGCCTGGCCTGCGATCCGTGGATCCCGGCCTGCGCCGGCATGACAACATTGGTGGGGACAACAACACTGGCCGGTACGTCAACGTTGGTCGGTACGTCAACACTGGCCGGGATGACGGCTTGCGCCGGGATGACAACACTGGCCGGGATGTCAACCTTCGGCGCGAGGATAGTGGTGGGTCGGGTGCAGGATGGCAGGTCTGACAACATTGGATTGGCGCTGGATGGAGTGGCTGCCGCAGATGGCGCCTGAGCGCCCGAGGAACATGATGCGTATCGACCAATTGCTGGTACAGCGTGGCCTGGCGAGTACCCGCTCGCAGGCCCAGCGACTGATCGCCTCGGGCGTGCAGTGGAAGTCCGACGGCGCGTGGAAACGCGTCGCCAAGAATGGCGACGAGGTGGCGCAGGATGCCGAAATCGCCTTGCTCGACGACTCGGAGGCGCGCTTCGTATCACGTGGCGGGCTCAAGCTCGAAGGCGCGCTGCGGCAGGTCGGCCTGTCGGTTGCTGGCGCGCTGTGTCTGGACCTGGGCCAGTCGACCGGAGGGTTCACGGATTGCCTGTTGCGCCATGGCGCGGCGCATGTCGTGGGGGTGGACGTCGGTTTCGGGCAGTTGCACGAGCAATTGCGCTCGGATGCCCGTGTGACCTGTATCGAGCGCGTGAACGCGCGCCAGTTGTGTCGCGAGGATGTGGCGGCAGCCCTGGGGCAGCCGCGTTTCAGCGGTGGTGCGAATGCGCTGACCCACGATAGCTCCGCCAGTGCTGTGAATGCCCGGGTCGTCGACGCCACCGTCGGTGATGGGGCTTCGTCGGCGCAAGGTACGGTCGCCAGCGATGCGCGTGCCCCCGCCCCCGCCTTCGATGCCGCAGCCGGTGATGCGAGTGCCCTGGGCTTTGCTGCCGCCGCCAGCGATGCGAGTGCACTGGCCTTCGATGCCATCGTCGGTGACCTGTCGTTCATCTCGCAGACCCTGGTGCTGCCGGCGGCCGTGCCGATGCTCAGACCCGGCGGGGCCGTGCTGATGCTCGTGAAGCCGCAGTTCGAGCTGCAGCCGGGGCAGGTGGGCCGGGGTGGCATCGTCACCGACGTGACCATGTTCGCCGTGGTGGAACAGCGTATCCGGGCCGCACATGCGGCGCTGGGCCTGAAGGTGCTGGCGTATTTCGAATCTCCGATCCACGGCGGCGACGGCAACCGCGAGTTTTTCATTTTTTCAAAATCTTGACGGGAGTACATCCGATGATGACGACATCCAAGCTGCCGGTGAGTCTGGAATTTTTCCCCGGCCGTACCGCCGAGGGCGCCGAAAAGATCCGCGCGGTGCGGCGCGAGCTGTACGTGCTCAAGCCGGACTTCTGCTCCGTGACATATGGTGCGGGTGGCTCCACCCAGGAGGGCACCTTTGCGGCGGTGGCGGAAATGCTGGCCGAAGGTGTCGTGGCGGCGCCACATTTCGCGTGCGTGGGCGCCACCAAGGCGGATGTCCGTGCGCAACTGGCCGTGTTGCGGGACATGGGCATCAAGCGTATCGTGGGCCTGCGCGGCGACATGCCCAGCCCCTACGGCGCCGAGGGCGAGTTTCGCCATGCCTGCGACCTGGTCGAATTCATCCGGGACGAAACCGGCGATCACTTCTTCCTCGACGTGGCGGCTTATCCGGAAACACACCCGCGCGCGCGCAGCCCCGAGCACGACCTGCATGCCTTCGCGATGAAGGTCAAGAGCGGCGCCAATGCGGCCATCACGCAGTATTTCTACAACCCGGACGCCTATTTCCGCTTCGTAGAAGACGCGCGCAGGATGGGGGTGCACGTGCCGGTGCTGCCCGGAATCATGCCGATCACCAACGCCACGCAGTTGATGCGCTTTTCCGACATGTGCGGCGCCGAGATTCCGCGCTGGATCCGCCTGCGATTGCAGGCCTACAAGGAAGACATCGCATCCATCCGGGCCTTCGGGCTCGATGTGGTGACCGACCTGTGCGACAAGTTGCGGTCCGGTGGCGCGCCGGCACTGCATTTCTACACCATGAACCAGAGCGCCCCCGCGCTGGAGATTTGCCGGCGGCTGGGGCTCTGATACGCCGTGGCGTTCAAGGATATAGACCGTTCGCCCTGAGCTCGGCCAGTCCTGAGCTCGGCCAGTCCTGAGCTC
>JANLQZ010000050.1:0-3828 GCA_031368125.1 Betaproteobacteria bacterium | reverse complement strand
ACGCACGGTAGAACTCCTCCTGCTCGGCCGTCAGCGTCTCGATCGACTGCGGCTCGAACGGCGCGCTCGAAACATAATGCTCCAGTGGAACAGGCGCGCCCGGCGTTGCACTCATTTGGCGACCCCGCCGGTGAGCCGGATCCGCGGGTCCAGCGCCGCCAACAACAAGTCGGAAATGAACATGCCCATCACGGTCAGCAACGCGAGGAACATCAGGAAAGAGCCGGCGAGATACTGATCCTGGCTTTGCAGCGCCTCCAGCAGCATCGGACCCTCGGTCTGCAACGACAACACCACCGAGACAATCGCCGATCCGGAAATCACACTGGGCAGCAGGTTGCCGATGTCCGCCACAAACGGATTGAGCGCCATGCGCAGCGGGTATTTGATCAACAGCCGCAGCGGCGGCATGCCTTTGCTGCGGGCGGTCACCACGTATTGCTTCTGCAGTTCATCGAGCAGATTGGCGCGCAGGCGGCGGATCATGCCAGCCGTACCGGAGGTACCGATCACCATCACCGGAATCCACAGGTGCGAAAGCACGGAAAAGAACTTCTCCCAGCTCATTGGCTGGTCGAGGAACTGTGGCGCCATCATGCCGCCGATGGAAAGACCGAACTGCACATTGGCGAAGTACATCAACACCAGTGCAAGCAGGAAATTGGGCGTTGCGAGCCCAATGTATCCGAGCAGCGACAACCCGTGGTCACCCCAGCTGTATTGGTGGGTTGCCGCATAAAACCCGATCGGAAACGCGACCGCCCAGGTGAACAGTATCACCGTGATATTGAGCACAAACGACAGCACCAGGCGGTCGCCCACCACGTCGAGCACCGGAAGGTTGTATTCGAAGGACCAGCCCCAGTCTCCCTGCAGCAGCCCGGAGAATCCCCGCTCGCCGGGCCAGACACCGATCCAGGTCGCGTACTGCTCCAAAAAGGACTTGTCCAGGCCAAACTGTTGGCGCAGGAACTGCACTTTCTCCAACGCCGCGGTGTCACCCTGGCTGCGCAACTCCGCTATCTGGTTCGACAGGTAGTCACCCGGGGGCAACTGGATGATGACGAAAGTGACAAAGCTGATGACCAGCAATGTCGGGATCATCAGCAGGATGCGGCGCAGGGTGTAGGAAAACACTTTAGTTTCTGCGTGCGTCCACAAACCAGAACGTGTCGGGGCGATAGATGCCGAAGAATGACCCCGGGTCCCAGTTGTACATGCCCTTTTCAGGAACGTTCTTGAGCGCGTTGCTGACCACCACGGGCTGCATCACGTTGTTCACCACACCGATCGAGAACTGCTGCTCGACATGGATACCCAGCATCCGGTGCCATATTTTTTCGCGCGCCTCGCGGTTGGCGGTGCGCCAGGAATCGTTGAGTTTCATCAACTCGACTGCTTCGGGAATGTCGGGAGCCTCGCCTGCCTTGCCCTTGGTCTCGAAATACTGGCCGAACTTCGGCCACTGCAACTGCACCTGGCTTGTTGGTGCCAGTTCGTCCGGGCTGGTATCTGCATTCGGCAGGCCGTTTTCCATGCCGCCCCACACCGACATCATTGCCTCGCCCGAAAACACGCGGTTGCGCAGCACGTCGCGTTGAGAGGGCTTGCTGAACAGCTTGATGCCACTCTCACGCCAGGTTTCGCGGATCAGCTCGAGCACGTCGGTCTGCTCGGTGCTTTCACCGGCGGTCTCGACAATGATTTCCAGCAACCGCCCGTCGGGCAGGCGACGTACGCCGTCGGCGCCGCGTTTCAACCCTATCTCGTCGAACAACTTGTCAGCTGCTTTGCGGTCGAACTGGGCCCACTGCGTCTGGTACTGCTTCTTGTAAAGCGGGCTCTCGGCGACCACCGTGTTGTTGCTCTCGGACGCGAGCCCGAAGTAGAGCACCTGGTTGATCTGGGCGCGGTCGATGGCCATGGACAACGCGTGGCGAAAGCGCACATCCCGAAACAGTGTGCGCCAGACCGGGTCATTCACATTGAGGTTGGGGAACAGCGCAATGTGCGAGCCCTGCCCGGTGCGCCACAGCAGCGTCCGGTAGTTGTTGGCCTTCTCGCTCTTCTTCAGGAAGGTGTAATTGTTGAACTGGATGTCGCGCGCCTGCAGATCGGACTCCCCGGCGCCGGTTTTGGCGGGTATGAGTTTTCCATCGACCACCGGCAACACCACCCGGTCGATGTAGGGCAGTTGGCGGCCGTTCTCATCGACCCGATGGAAATAGGGATTGCGCACCGCAACGAAGCGGTCTGCCGGAGGTTTGGTGGTATTGATCCAGGGCTGCAGCGTGGGCAACTTCGGATTGTCGAACTGGTACATGTTGTCTTCGCGGTTGTGGATCGCGGCCCAGCTTCGCTTTCCGGCATCGGTCTTCTCGGCCTCCAGGACCTTGGGTGTGTGTTTCTTGTGAAACTGCTTCAGATAGTGCGCCGGACGGTAGATGAACAACGGTGAAGCGCCGGCCATGCGGGGCAGGAAGTCGGGGTTGGCCTTGGCCCAGGTGTAGCGTACGGTGATCTTGTCAAGGTATTCCACTTTGGGAAGCGCTCCCTCCACCAGCAACTCGGCCGGAGGGCCGGCCGGACTGAGGTCTTTGTCGTTCGCGACGTCCTCCCAGAAATACCGGAAGTCTTCGCTGGTGAAGGGATGTCCATCCGACCACTTGTGCCCGGCCCGCAGCTTCATGGTGAAGATGCGATCCTCCTTCACATCGATGCTCTCCAGCAGGTCCGGTGCGATCTGCATGTTTCGGTCGTATCCGATCAGGCGCGCATAACCATAAACCACCAGCATGCGCACATCGCGCGCACGCCCGATCAGCATGTTGAGCGTGCCGCCATGCTGGCCCGGTTCGCTGGTCTTTCCATCCATCGCCACCACCAGCGGATGGTCTGGCAGGCGCTGCTTGACCGGTGGCAGCTTCTTGGCGCCGACTTCCTCGCGCAGCATCGGGGTCTCCACCAAGGTGGCCGGCAGGGTTGCCGCCGCAAGCGAGGCGCAAGCGACCAGCGTCCAAGCGAGGACAACAAGTCTGCCCGCACCCAGGGGCCGCCGCGATACCGATTGTTGGGTCATGTTCTGAGCTCCGAAACGTCAGCGTCCGCATGCGCGCGGACGAAATGCCTGTCACCAATATCGATCATGCCCATGCGCGCCCGGCCGTCAAGCCGAAACGGCTCTGGCCAGGCGCCAGGAATCGACGCCTTTCCCTCCATCAGCGCATCGAAATCGAGCTTGCGGTCGAGGTCGGGGTTGGGTACCGCCGCGAGCAAGGCTTTCGTATAAGGATGGATCGGGTTGGCGAACAGCTCTGCCGAGCCGGCAATTTCGACCAGCCGCCCGGCGCACATGACCGCGATGCGGTCGGCGATGTAATGCACCACGGCAAGATTGTGCGAAATGAACAGGTAGGTCAGGTTCATCGCCCCGCGCAGGTCGAGCAGGAGGTTGAGTACTTGTGCCTGAACCGACACATCGAGAGCCGAGACGGGTTCGTCGCAAATCAGGAGATCGGGACTCAGGGCCAGCGCCCGGGCGATTCCGATGCGCTGGCGTTGGCCACCCGAAAAACTGTGCGGGTAACGACGCAGGTGGCGCACGTCCAACCCGACCAGCCCGATCAACTCCTTCACGCGCGAGAACCGCTCGTCCTCGTCGCCGATGCCGTGGATCACCAGCGGCTCGCTCACGATGTCATGCACCGTCATGCGCGGATTGAGCGAGCCGAACGGGTCCTGAAAGACAAACTGGACACGGCGACGGTAATCGAACAGATCCGCACCTTCGAGCTGGAGCACGTTGCGGGTACGCCCGCGGTCGTTGAA
>JANLQZ010000018.1:0-2070 GCA_031368125.1 Betaproteobacteria bacterium | reverse complement strand
CAGGTGCAGGCGATGGCCGAACTGCAGCCGGCGGGTTACATCGGTACGCCTAGTTTCCTCAAGATCATCGTCGAGAAGGCCGCCGACATGGGCGTGGCGCTGCCCAGCGTGCGCAAGGCGATGTTCGGCGGCGAGGCGTTTCCGCCCAGCCTGCGCGACTGGTTCCTCGCGCGCGGCATCGACGCCTACCAGTGTTTCGCCACCGCCGACCTGGGCCTGATCGCCTACGAAACCTCCGCCCGCGAAGGGCTGGTGCTGGACGAGGGCGTGATCGTCGAGATCGTGCGTCCGGGTACCGGCGACCCGGTGCCCGACGGCGAGGTCGGCGAATTGGTGGTGACCAGCCTCAACCCGGTCTATCCGCTGGTGCGTTTTGGCACCGGCGACCTGAGCGCGGTGCTGGCCGGCAGCTGCCCCACGGGGCGCACCAATACGCGTATCAAGGGCTGGATGGGGCGCGCCGACCAGACCACCAAGATCCGCGGCATGTTCGTGCACCCGGGGCAGGTCAACGATATCGCCAAGCGTTTCCCAGAAGTGGTCAAGGCGCGCCTGGTCGTGACCGGTGAAATGGCCAACGACGCCATGACGCTGCGCGTCGAGACCGCCTGTGGCGGCCCGGACGGCCTGGCCGCGAAGATCGGCGACGCGATCCGCGAGGTGACCAAGCTGCGTGGCGAGGTGGAACTGCTGCTGCCCGGCAGCCTGCCCAACGACGGCAAGGTGATCGAGGACGCACGCAGCTACCGCTAGCAGTTGCGCTGGATCAAATATCCGGCAGGAAGGCGGCGGCGGCACGGCCGGCTACGTAGTTTCCTGTATTGATTGCGTGTTTTGGTGCGCCAAACTACGGCCATCACCATCACCCGGAGCTTCGACATGAAACGACTATTGGCCATCGCCGTGGCGGCCACCGCACTGTTTGCCAACGCCCAGACCTTCCCCGGCACCAAGCCGATCTCGATCGTGGTGCCGTTCGCGGCCGGTGGGCCCACCGACCTGGTGGCGCGCCAACTCGCCGAGGCGATGCGCAAGTCGATGGGCGGCGGCGCCAACTTCCTGGTCGACAACACGGCCGGGGCCGGCGGCACGATCGGCGCTACCAAGGTGGCGCGCGCCGCACCGGACGGTCACACCTTGCTGCTGTTCCATATCGGAATGGCCGCAACTCCGGCCCTGTACAAGAAGATCGCCTACAAGCCGCTGGAGGATTTCGAGTTCCTGGGCATGATCAACGAAGTTCCGATGACGCTGATCGGCAAGCCGCAATTGCCGGCCAATACCTATCGCGACTTCGAGAACTACATCAAGGCCAATGCCGGCAAGCTCAACATGGCGCACGCTGGCCTGGGCTCGGCGTCGCACCTTTGCAGCCTGATGTGGCAGTCGGCGGTCAAGGCCAACGAAGCCATGACCACGATTCCCTACAGCGGCACGGCGCCGGCGATGAACGCCTTGCTGGGTGGTCAGGTCGACGTGATGTGTGACCAGACCACCAACACCACACAACAGATCGAGACCGGCCGCGTGAAGGCGTTCGCCGTCACCACCGCCAAGCCGTTGTCCAAACACAAGCTGCTCAAGGACTATCCGACGTTGCAGGAAATGGGCCTGAAAGGCTTCGACCTGACAGTCTGGCACGGCCTGTATGCACCCAAGGGCACACCGCCGGCCGTGCTCAAGCAGTTGAACGATGGTCTCAAGCTGGCATTGAAGGATCCGGACTTCGTCAAGAAACAGGAGACGCTGGGCGCGATCGTGGTGACCGATGGCCGGGTGGAACCGGCAGCGCACAAGGCCTTCGTCGCGGCCGAGATGGCCAAGCTCAAGCCAGTCATCGAAGCGGCCAAGCAGTTCGCCGACTGAGGTCAAGCAGATGTCTGCCGCGCCCGCGGAGAAATCTTCGCGGCCCCATTAGGAGGCCAATGCATTGGGCAACGACAGCCGCACCTGCATCGTGACTGGCTCCGCCAGCGGCATTGGTGCGGCCACCGTGCTGGCACTGGCCAAGGCCGGTTACCACAGCTTCGGCCTCGACCTGAACCTGGACGGCGCGCAACGCGTGGCGCT
>JANLQZ010000016.1:0-1632 GCA_031368125.1 Betaproteobacteria bacterium | reverse complement strand
CAATACCGTGTGCCCGACCTACATTGAAACCGCCATGACAGCGTCGATGCTGGCGGACCCGCAGTTCCGCGCATTTGCCGAAGCCGGTACCGCGCTGGGCCGCGTCGGGCGGCTGGACGAGGTGATGGGGGCCATGGTGTTCCTGGCGTCCGACGCCAGCACCCTGGTCACGGGTTCTGCGCTCATGGTGGACGGCGGCTGGACCGCACGCTGATATGAAGTCACCCCCGTTTGGGCTCACTGCCCCGGATTCGGCGGGAGCCGATTCCGCTCGTAGCCCACTCCCACCCTCAAGGGGGCGCGACCAGCGGCCTGGCAAAGCCAGTTCCGCGGTCTCACACGGCATGCCCTGTGGTTTCCATGTTTTGCGGGTGTCGGTCGACGCCATCGAGTACTGACATGGCCGCCGTCACCTCGCTCGATGTCGCGCGCCTGGCCCAGGTGTCGCAGTCGGCCGTGAGCCGCGCCTTCACGCCCGGCGCCAGCGTGTCGCAGGTGACACGGGCCAAGGTGCAGGAGGCGGCGCGCAAGCTCGGTTACCGGCCCAACGCCATCGCGCGCAGCCTCATCACGCGGCGCAGCCGCATCATCGGCGTGGTGATGTCGTACCTGGAGAACCAGTTCTACCCGGTGGTGCTGGAGCGGATTTCGCAGCGCCTGCAGCGCGACGGTTACCACGTGCTGCTGTTCATCGCGGATTCGCGCGAGGCCGACGCGGTGCTGGGCGAAATATTGCAGTACCAGATCGACGGCCTGGTGATGGCGTCCACCTCGCTGTCCAATGCGCTGGCGCTGCGCTGCTCCGACGCGGGCATTCCGGTGGTGCTGTTCAACCGCACCATCCGCGACAGCCAGAACACCAGTTCGGTGACGACCGACAACTACCAGGGCGGCCGCCTCGCAGCGCAGTACCTGGTGCAGACCGGCCACCAGCGCATCGCCTACATCGCCGGCCTGGAAGACACCTCGACCAACCTCGACCGCGAACGCGGTTTGCGCGATGGCCTGGCCGAACTGGGACGGCGCTGTTTTGCGCGCGCGGTGGGCAACTACGATTTCGATGACGCCAAGGCGGCGGCACGGCAGATCTTCTCCGGCGCCGCACCCGAGCGCCCGGACGCGGTGTTCGTCGCCAACGACCACATGGCGATCGCCGTGATGGACACGCTGCGCATGGAACTGGGCCTGCGTATACCGCTCGACGTGAGTGTGGTGGGTTTCGACAACGTCAAACAGGCGGCCTGGGGCTCGTACCAGCTCACCTCGGTCGAACAGGACGCCGACGCGATGATCGAAGCCACCGTCAAATTGCTGATGGACCAGATGGACGGCGCCATGCGAAGCAGCGCCGTGGTGCTGCCGGCGCGCCTCGTCGTGCGTGGCTCCACGCTGCGTCGCAACAGCCTGAAGGCAAAAACATGAATTCGCAACTGGCCCGCGTTCCGGCAATTCACCAGGCCGCCGGCATGCGCGGTTTCGCCGCCGAGTTCCGCGACCTCGACCACTACATTCGTGTCATCACCGACCGCATCTGGGAGGGCCGGCGCATCGCCGACATCCGCAGCTACTACAGCGACCCGTGTACCGTGGAGACGCCGCTGTCGGTCAGCACCTCGGTGGACGACGTGATCG
>JANLQZ010000571.1:0-2739 GCA_031368125.1 Betaproteobacteria bacterium | reverse complement strand
TCGGGTGTGGCACCTTGGCCCAACACCGCCGAGGCGACGTCGCCCGGAAGGATCTCGGTGCAGACGAATATCAGCAGCGACACCGCGAACAAGGTCAGGATGCCCAGCAACAAGCGGTTGACTATCAATTTCGCCATGGCTTCTTCCCGATCAATATGGAAAACGAAAGCTCAATGCCGCCGATGCGCGGCGCCAGCACCACAAGACACGATCGCATCAGGTACAAAAAAACGGGGAGGAACAAATAAAGCTCCACCCCGCCGGTTGGTTTACAGTGCCTGCGACCAGGCCAACCTATCAGGCAAACCAGCCTTTTTCTGCAATGCGCCCGTCACCCAGGTCATAACGGCCGGAAGGGAAGAGCCCTTGCAGCTTGACGCTGTGTGCATCCAGGTAATCAATGGTTGCAAAGTGGACCATGCCCGCATTCTGCGAGACCAGCTCCTGCATCTTCGCGTACTGCTGTGCGCGCTTGGTCTGGTCCAGTTCGACGCGTGCTTCCACCAGCAGTTTCTCGAAATCAGGGTTGTTGAAGTGGGTGTCGTTCCAGGCGCCGCCGGCCTTGAAGATATTGGTCAACTGGTTGTCGATGGTCGGGCGGTTGCCCCAGTACACCGCGCAGAATGGCACCTTGAGCCAGACGTTGTCCCAGTACCCGTCGCCAGACACACGCTTGAGTTCCATCTTGATGCCGGCCTTGGCCAGGGACTCCTGCATGATCTGCCCAGAGTCGGTCGCGCCGGTAAAAGCGCCTTCCGACACCTGCAGCTCGATCGCCGGAGCGCTCAGGCCGGCTTTCTTGAAGTAGAACTTCGCCTTGTCCGGGTCATAGGAGTTCATCTTCTGCTTGGGATCGTAGAACTTCATCTTCGGCCCGACCGCATTGTCATTGCCGATGGCAGCGTAACCCGAGAACACGTTGTCCACGATCTTCTTGCGGTCGACGCCGTGCTTCAGGGCCATCATCAGGTCCTTGTTGGTATACGGGTCCTTGTCGGTTTGGGCCACAAAACAGAAGCGGTTGCCCATGCCGGGGGTACGCCCCAACTTGAGCGCCTTGTTTTTGGCCAGCAAGGCTGCCGTCTTGGGGTCGGCGCGGTTGATGATGTCCACCTGGCCGGTGACCAGCGCCTGCGTGCGGGCCGCGGCGTCGCCGATATAGCGCAATTCGACACGCTCGAAGTTGCCGCGGTTGGGTTTCCAGTAGTTGCCGCTCTTGCGCTTGAAGGTCGCACGTACTCCGGGCTGGAACTCGTCCAGCGTGAAAGCGCCGGTGCCGTCGGGTTTGGTGTAGTCCTTGAAGCCGTTGGGCACCACGATTATGTGGTAATCGCTCAGATTGAAAGGCAGGTCGATGTTGCCCTGCTTCATCACGATCTGAACCGTGTTGGCATCGATCTTCTTGATGTCGGTGATGTCGGCCAGCAAGGCTTTGGCAGGCGACTTGGTCTCGCCGCGGTGCATGTTGAGCGAATAGATCACATCATCGGCGTCCAGCGTCTTGCCCGACGTGAAGGTGATGCCCTTGCGGATATAGAAGGTCCAGTCGGCCGCACCCGGCTTGACGTCCCATTTTTCGAACAACTCGCCGGTGGCGTTGCCATTGTCGGCAACTTCCACCAGGTTGTTCCAGAGCATCAGGCTCATATTGATCGGGATCGAGTCGGCATAGGTGAGCGGATCCAGGCTGTCGGACGGCGAGCCACCCTCCAGGCCCATACGCAACGTGCCGCCCTTCTTGGGTGTGCCTTGCGCCATCGCGGGCATGGCACCAAAGGTTGCGGACAGACCCAGCGCAGCAGCGCCGGCAATGATTTGACGGCGGTCGAGGATGATCCCCGATTCCGTGGTGGTGTCGTTGAATGCCATTTGTGAGGTTCTCCAATCAAGTCGAATAACAGTTCCCCGATCCGCGCCACCGCAGGTGATGGGCAATTTCGGGCAGCCCGAGGGCAACCAACTTTGCACTCTTGAATGATGGTAACGCAGCACGCCGTGCCTGAGGCATCCAGACAATCCCTTAGTAAAGGCGCATTGGGTTATCGCCACATCAATTACTTGAATTGACATGGCGCCGCCGCAGGCGCATCGGGTCGCCGTGGTGCGCGAGACCGTCGCAGGCGGTCAGGTGCCCGTTGCCCGCATGCTGCAGGCCGGTCGCAGGGCGGCTCAATCGGGTGCGTAGCGCTTTCACCCGCAAGGTGCGCGTCGCCGTGGTCAAGGATGTCGGTGTTGATCGGCTTTTCCAGCGGAAAACAGGCGGTCAACTGCCGTTTCTAGGTTCAACCCGGTCAGCCTTGGGGCTGCGCCCGAAGCGTGTACGGTAGGCCCGGGAAAAATGCGACGACGACGTGAAGCCGCAGGCCACGCCCACCGCCAGGATGCCCATGTCGGTCTGCTGCAGCAACTCGCGTGCCCGGTCCAGCCGCACTCCGGCGTAAAAGCGCGCCGGCGTGTGGTGCAGGTGCGCGCTGAACAACCGCTCCAGTTGGCGCCGCGTGACTTCGATCATGCCGGCCAGGTCGTCGGCCGACAGCGGGTCCTCGATATGCTCCTGCATCAGCTTGACCACCTGCACTACCTTGGGGTTGTGCAATCCGTAACGCGCGGCGATCTCCATGCGCTGGTGGTCCGAGCGGCTGCGGATGCGGCCCAGCACGAACTGCTCCGACACCTGCGCGGCCAGTTCCCGCCCATGGGCCTGGGCGATCAGGGCCAGCATCATGTCGATCGCCGACG
>JANLQZ010000905.1:0-2218 GCA_031368125.1 Betaproteobacteria bacterium | reverse complement strand
CGTCGGACGGCCAGCAGGGGATTTCGGCAACCACTAGCAGTTCCGGTGGATAGTGCCGGGCCAGTGTTGTTGCGTCGGCGCTGTGGCCGCGCGTTACGCAGACTTCCGCCGCGGGGTAACGGGCAAGGTAGCTGTCGCGGTAGTGCGGATGGTCGGTGATCAGCACCAGTTTGAGCTCCGGCAGTCGCGAGGCGACTTCACGCAGCAGTGGGTCGATCGCGTTGAGTTCGCCGATGGTCGAGACGAACACCCACAGCGCCTGCAACGGGCGTTCCGGCAGGCCTAGCTCAAGATGCCCGGCAGCGCTGTTGCCACGCAGGTCGCTCAGACGCTCGAGCAGCCGGAACAGACCCCACTTGACGCGGGTCATCGGGGCGATCGTGCTTGGGCGTGCAACTACTGCCATGGTCGAATGGGGGCTGTCATTGCGGGCCAAGCGGCTGTCATTGCGGGCCAGGCGGCTGTCATTGCGGGCCAGGCGGCTGTCATTGCGGGCCGAGCGGCTGTCATTGCGGGGGCCAAGCGGCTGTCATTGCGGGGGCCAAGCGGCTGTCATTGCGGGCTTGACCCGCAATCTACTGGATCCCGGGTCGAGCCCGGGATGACGGGCGGTAGCGAATCTTTTGTCATGATTTGTTTGTAGATCGACAGTCAGTGGCAGATCGATAGTCACCGGCAGTTCAATCGTCAAAGAACGGTCAAAGAACGCCGGCCCGAAGTAGATCATGCATGTTGAATACGCCCACCAGGTGATTGTTGCTGTCGGCGACCAGTAGACCGTTGATGCGCATCGCCTCCATTTGCTGGACCGCTTCTGCCGCCAGTCGGTCGGGGTCGATGGTTCTCGGGTTGCGTTTCATAAGGTCGGCGATCCGGGCGCTGCTCAGGTCCACGCCGGCAGCCAGCACGCGGCGCAGGTCGCCGTCGGTAAAGATGCCGAGTATGTGGTTGTCACCGTCGATGATGGCCGTCATGCCCAGGCCCTTGGCGCTCATCTCCAACAAGGCGTCGACCAGGCTGGCGTCGTGGCCTACCTTGGGCAGTTCCTTGCCGGTATGCATCACGTCGCTCACCCGCACCAGCAAGCGGCGTCCGAGTTTGCCGCCGGGATGCGAGCGGGCGAAGTCCTGGGCGCTGAAGCCACGCGCCTTGAGCAGCGCCACCGCCAGCGCATCGCCCAGCGCAAGTGCGGCGGTGGTGCTGGAGGTGGGTGCAAGGCCGAGCGGGCAGGCCTCTTTTTCCACGGCAGCATCCAGATGCACGTCGGCCAGGGTTGCGAGCGTCGAGGTGGCTACCCCGGTGATCGCGATCAGGCGGGTGCCATGGCGCTTGAGCAGGGGAACTATGGCTACCAACTCGCTACTCTCGCCGGAGTTGGACAGCGCGATCACCACGTCGTCGGCGGTGATCATGCCCAGGTCTCCATGGCTCGCCTCGGCCGGATGCACGAAGAATGCAGGTGTGCCGGTGCTGGCCAGGGTGGCGGCGATCTTGTTGCCCACGTGGCCGGACTTGCCCATGCCGCTCACTACGACGCGGCCGCGGCATTCGAGTACCAAACGGACCGCTTCCACGAAGCTGGGGCCGAGCCGGCCGACCAGGCCAAGTACCGCATCGGCCTCGATGCGAAGCACCTCGCGGCCGAGTTCAAGCAGTTCGTCGGCGGCGACTGGCGTAGGGGGCAGTGGATTGTCGCGGCGGGGCGTATCAAGCATGGTTGGTCTCGGCGTCGGTTGCGAGTTGATTGGCCGGTTTGCGGAAGCTGGCGCGCAGGTCGAGCAGGCGGCGCACGACGGCATGCCGATAGACGTTGGCATGGTAGATGGGGCGCGCGTTGGCGGTCCAGCGCGTGTGCCATTCCATGACCTTGCCGTAAAACTCGATGCGCTTGAACTTCTTCTCGTCGAAAAGTTGCTGGAATTCGTCCTGGCGCATCAACGTGGACGGTGAAACAGCTTTGTACGATTCGTCGTAGGCGGTTTTCAGGATCACGATGGCCTCGTCGTCATGCACGCACAAGTCCATGGCGACCACTTTGTCGCCAAACCATGATCGGTAGATGCGCCCCCGCCCCATGGCGCAGAAGTTTTTCAGTATTTTTGTGTAGCAGCGGCCCTGGGCGTTGTCCGGGTGGATGGCAGTGCCATCGGCGGACTTCCAGCCGGCACGCTCCAATTGGCCGTAGTCTTCGATCGCTTGCGCAACCTGCGTTGGTTCG
>JANLQZ010000868.1:0-7333 GCA_031368125.1 Betaproteobacteria bacterium | reverse complement strand
CAGGATGTAGTCGATGATGGCGCCCGACTCGATCATGGTCTGGCCGTTTTCGGTCAGCACCGGCGACTTGCCCAGCGGGTGCACGGCCTTGAGTTCGGGCGGGGCCAGGCGCGTCGTTGCGTCGCGCTGGTAGTGCTTGATGTCGTAGGGCAGGCCGAGTTCCTCGAGCAGCCACAACACGCGTTGCGAGCGGGAGTCGTTGAGATGGTGGACGGTGATCATGGGGGCTCCTTGGAGTTGGGGTTGGGGTGCAGGACGAGTCCGATGCCACGGCGAGCGGACCATTGGCCGCAATCGATCTCGCAATGAAGGTCAACACATTTGGCTGGCGCCATCCCGGCGCCCGGTTCAGGTTGCCGAACCGGATGCGGGGCTGGTGTGTCGGCGACCAGTATAGGTGCGCCGCCTGCCGACCCACCCGCGTCCCGGCCAGCGAACCGCGGGTTTTACTTTGTTGTTGGCCCAAACGTTGCAAGACCGATTTTTGACAGCCCTTAACGAACAGCTTTGAATGGTTGGTCGTCGGCTTTGCAGCGTCTGCTGCCGCCCGCCACCGACGGGTATCGGGAAGTTCAATTTTGAAGTCCTGCCGCCCCATCAACGGTATGGCACTGGGCTGGCGGTCGGGCTGGTGCGCGGCTACAACAGCGCACTACCACCGACCGCTTTACCCGGTTGCGCCGGGTCAGGCGCGCCCGCGTGCGCCATGGCCGTCACCGCAGCTCGCAGCGGCGAGTTCGGCGCCAGCACCCCGTAGTACCGGTGGCGATGCGTGCGCGGCGGTGGCACGAGGGCGGCGATGCGCTCGATCAGCTCCAGCGGCGTGAGCACCAGATCTGCCTGTTTCCCGTCGCGCTGTGGTTTGGGACAGCGGTAGACCATCTCGGCACCCCGCTGGCGCAGCCGATCCAGGGCAAACGGTGGACGGGCACAGTAGCGCCGTATCGAGCTGCGAATGCGAAAGCGACAACTCAAGCCCTACTCGTGGTTGAAGACGCCGCGCGCCCAAGCCCGACGAAAAATGGAGCGCCACGGTCACGAGCGGGAGACAAAGCAAGCGCCATTCGGGCTCACCCGACCCTTGGGCCGGCGGCGCATCTTCGATCGCCGAACACGCATTCGTAGCAGCCGCAGCGGCGTTGGCACTGTGGCTGCGCGCTGCGTGGCGATCAGCCCGGCACGGCGCCCAGCACCTCGGCGGGTGACTGCTTCATTAGCGCCTTCAACAGCGGCGGCTCGAAGCGCCGCTGCACCGAGATGGCATAGAAGCTCTCCTCCAGGCCGGGCACGACGGCGTACTCCACCAGCCGCCCACTGCGCAACTCGTCGCGCACCACCACCGTGGGAAGCAGAGCCACGCTGTCGGAATCGCGAGCCAGCAGGCGCAGCAGCGCCATGTCGTCGACCTCGGCGCGCAGCCGGTAGCGGATGTCGAGCTGCTCGCACATTAAGTCGAAACCTGCACGAATATCGCTGTCCCGGCCCGGCAGCAGCAGCGGTAGCTCGGCCAGGTCCTGCGGAAAGCGGAAAGGCTTGCCCTTGCCGCGCGGCTGACCCACCAGGCTGACCGGCTGGCGCGCGATGCACCGGCAGCGCCACGCCTCCTCGGCGCTGGCCTGCACGCGCCGGTTGCTCAGCACCAGGTCGAGCGAGTGCACGCGCAGCCGCGCCAGCAGCTCGACCTGGTTGCCAGACTGCAGCACCAGTTCGACATCCTTGCGTTCGAGCATCGGGCGCAGGAAGTTCTCCTGGAAGTTGCGTGACAGCGTGGCCACGGCGCCGATGCGCAGCACATGGCGTTCCTCGCGCCGGCCCTCGCGCAACAGCGCCATGAGCTCGTTGCCCGAGGCGAAGATCGACTCGGCATAACCCAGCGCCAGCTGCCCCGCCTCGGTGAGTTGCAGGCTGCGCCCGGCGCGCGCGAACAGCGCCTGCCCGAGCTGCTCTTCCAGCTGCTTGATCTGCGCCGACAGCGCTGACTGCGACACATGCAGCCGTGCCGCGGCACGCGTCAGGTTGCCCTCCTTGGCCACGGCCCAGAAGTAGTGCAGGTGATGGAAGTTCAGGCGGGACATCGGCAAACCGTTCTGTTGAAGTGCACGATTTGTGTAGAACAATGAATTTTACAGAATGGTTTTGCTCCGGCAAAGTCTCGGTATCCACAAAAAGCGAGGACCGTTCCATGAGCATCACTGCCCACGCCGCATCCAGTTTGCCACTCTGGCACGCCGCGCTCGTGCTCGCCCCTGCGCTGCTGGCCGCAGCGGCCGCGCTGTTTGCCGGCTCCGGCACCCGCATCGACACCGCCTGGCGCGGCGCGCGCTTCGCAACCGCGGCAGCGCTCGCGCTGGCGCTGCTGTCGATGGCCACGGTGCTGCTAGGCGCGGTTGGCACCGGCTTCGGGCAACGCGCCGACTTCCTGGGTGCCGTGGTGATGCTGCTGGTGGCCTTTGTCGGCTGGGTCATCGTGCGCTTTTCGCAGCCCTACCTGAACGGTGATGCGCGAGAGCGCCACTATGTGCGCTGGCTGATGGCCACGCTGGCCGCAGTCGGTCTGGTGGTGGCCACCAACCATCTGCTGGTGCTGACGCTGGCCTGGATGGCCACCAGCCTGGCGCTGCACCGGCTGCTCAACTTCTTCGGCGACCGCCCGGCGGCGGTCGTTGCGGCGCACAAGAAGTACATCGTCGCTCGCATCGCCGACCTGTGCATGCTCGCTGCCGTGGCCCTGTTCGCCGCGGCCTTCGGCACGCTGCACATCGACCGCATCGTCGCCGCCGCGGCGGCGGCACCGGCGCTGCCGCTGGCAGCACAGGCAGCCGTGCTGTTGCTGGCGCTGGCGGCACTTCTGAAGTGCGCCCAGCTGCCCTTCCACGGCTGGCTGATCCAGGTCATGGAAGCGCCCACGCCGGTGTCGGCGCTGCTGCATGCGGGCGTGGTCAACCTGGGCGGCTTCGTGCTGATGCGCTTTGCGCCGCTGGTGACCGAGGTACCGGCAGCGCAGGCGTTGCTGGTGGTGGGCGGTGCTGCCACCGCCGTGCTGGCGGCGCTTGTCATGACCACGCGCATCAGCATCAAGGTGATGCTGGCATGGTCAACCTGCGCGCAGATGGGCTTCATGCTCATGCAATGCGGCCTGGGCGCCTGGACAATGGCGCTGCTGCATCTGGTGGCGCACGGGCTTTACAAGGCGCATTCCTTTCTCGGCGCCGGCGGCGCGGTGCGCCGTGCCAGGCTGGTGCAGCTGACGCCGCGCGCTCGGGCGCCCGGGGCGCTGGCACTGGCCGCAGGCGCACTGCTCGGCCTGGGAATGACCTGGGCGGCGGCGGCCGCCTGGGGCGAGTGGGGCGCGGCGCAGGCTGCCCCGCCCGCCATCTGGGTGCTGGCCGGTATCGTCGCCTTGGCCCTGGTGCCCCTGGTACACGCGCAGGCGCTGCGCCTGGGCGGCTGGTGGATGCCGGCGCTGGCGCTGGGCGCCTTTGCCGTGGCCCTGGCCTACTTCGTCCTGCACAAGTTGTTGGCGACGCTGCTGATGCCACCACAGGCGGACAGCGCGCCGACGTGGTTGTGGATGGCCGTGGCGCTGGCCTTTGCCGGACTGTTCTTGCTGCAGTCGACCATCACCGTATTGCCACAAGGCACCATCGCGCGCCGCCTGTACCCCTGGTTCTACGGTGGGTTGTTCCTGGATGAATGGTTCAACCGCATCGCATTCGGCCTGTGGCGTCCGCCCGTGCCCAAGCACGCAGACGCGCCCTTGCCGCGTGCCGACACCAACACCCTCACCATCGCCAATGCCAACCCAGGAACCCGCGCATGAACGCCCCCGTCGAAGCCGCCTTGTTGCAAGCCCAGCGCCTGGCCGCGCATATCGACACCGCCTCGGCGCGTATTGCGCCGACCTGGCCGCTGGACGAGTTCATCGCCGTCAACCCCTACTGGGGCTGGGTCGGCCAGCCGATAACGCAGGCCGCTGCCGCGCTGGGCACGCTGGCCGGCACGCGGCTGACCATGCCACGCGAGTGGTTCCGCGCGCAGTGGGCCGCAGGTCGGCTCGAGCGCCAGCATCTGCAGGCAGCGGCCGAAGCCGAAGCGCAGGCGGGTGCTGACGCCGAAGGCATCGCCCTAAGGATCGATGCCGTCGTCGCAGAGCTGCAGCGCCCTGCGGCGGCGGCAGCTCGCATGCCGCTGCTCACCGATCTTCGCGACACCAGCGCCCCGCCCCGGTCGGGCCTGAGCTGGGCCGATCTGGTGACGCACCAAATCAGCCAGCATTGCGCGGCGTTCTTTGACTGCCATCAGGCTGCCTGGGGCATGGACAAGACGCACGGCCTGTACGGTGCCTGGCGCCAGCAGATGGCAGCCGACCACGGTCTGCCCTGGCGCCAGGGACGCGCGGTTCTACACGCGCAAGTGGCCGCCATGCCAGTGGAGCCGCGCGCGCTGATCGCGGCCGCGCTGCATGCCATGGCCCTCCCCGAGCAGGGCCGAGATGCCTACCTGAGTGCGCTGCTCATGGCCGTCAACGGCTGGGCCGCCTGGTGCGCCTACGAGCGCTGGCAGGCGCGCCTGGGCGGCGGCGATAACGATGACATCGTGCACCTGCTCGCCATCCGTCTGGCCTGGGAATGGCTGTTGCACGACGACGCCACCGGCAACACACTGCCATCTGGCTGGGCTTCGCGCTGGACGGCGGCCGACACGGCTGCCAGCGCCCTGCAGGCCGACCAGCGCGACGACTGGCTGTTGCAGCGCGCCATGGAGTTCGCCTACCAGTATCCGCTGATCAAGGGCTTGCGTCAGGCCGTACCTGCAGACCCTGCCGTCCCGCCGGCAGTGCAGGCGCTGTTCTGCATCGACGTGCGCTCCGAGGTCTTTCGCCGCGCGCTGGAATCAGTCAGCCCGGCGGTGCATACGCGCGGCTTCGCCGGCTTCTTCGGACTGTTCATATCCTACTCGCCCATCGGCAGCGCGCTCACGCGGCCGCAACTGCCGGGGCTGCTGGCACCGGCCTTCTGTGTCACAGAAGGCAGTGGTAATGCGGCGTTGGGTCAGGTACTGGCCACGAAAAGGCGAAACGCCTTGCAATGGCGCCAGCGCTGGGCCGAGTTCCGCGGCGCGCCGGCCTCGGCCTTCAGCTTCGTCGAATCGATGGGGCTGCTGTATGGCGCCAAGCTGCTGTCCGACAGCCTGCCGAGCAGCATCGCCCCCGCGCGCTGGGAAGACGCCGGCCTGCCAAGCCAGGCGGCCGCGGCGCTGCGCCCATGCCTGGCGCAGGCCAGCGACGACCCGGCCGCCGCCGCCGCCATGGCCAAGGGCATCCTGGGCGCGATGGGGCTGGTGAGCGGCTTCGCGCCGCTGGTGCTGCTGGCCGGACACGGCAGCCAGAGCGCCAACAACCCGCACGCTGCCGGGCTGGACTGTGGCGCCTGCGGCGGCCAGACCGGTGAGGTCAACGCACGCGTGCTGGCCGACCTGCTCAACACCCCGGCGGTGCGCACGCAGCTGCGCGCCCTGGGCATCGACATCCCCGACGGCACCCACTTCCTGCCGGCGTTGCACAACACCACCACCGACCAGATGCTGCTGTACGACACTGACGCCATACCCGCAGCACTGCAGGCCGAGCTGGCACAACTGCGCGTCTGGCTGGAGCGCGCCGGCGAACGCGCACGTGCCGAGCGCGCGGCCAGCCTGGGCCTGGCCTCACGGGCTCAGGACAGCGCCGCGTTGAAGCAGGCCGTGCTCGAGCGTGCCAACGACTGGGCCCAGGTGCGGCCCGAATGGGGCCTGGTCGACAACGCCGCCTTCATCGTCGCGCCGCGCGCACGCAGCCAGCACCTGAACCTGGCCGGGCGCAGTTTCCTGCACGACTACGACCACCGGCTCGACCCCGGCCTGGGCGTGCTCACGCTGATCATGACCGCGCCGATGGTCGTCACGCATTGGATCAACATGCAGTACCACGCCTCGACGGTGGACAACCGGCGCTACGGCAGTGGCAACAAGGTGCTGCACAACGTGGTCGGCGGGCATCTGGGCGTGTTCGAGGGCAATGGCGGCGACCTGCGCATCGGGCTGCCGATGCAATCGCTGCACGACGGCCACACCCTGCGCCATACGCCGCTGCGTCTGAGCGTGTTCATCGAAGCGCCGCCCGAGGCGATCGACAGCGTCATGGCCGCGCACGAAATCGTGCGTCACCTGGTGGACCATGGCTGGCTGCACCTGTTCCGCATCGATGCGCCGACGAACGTGGTCGAGATGTATCGTCACGGCGGGTGGCTAGCTGCAAACGACGCATGAGCACCGCTGGGCCGTTCCCAAGGGCGAATTCCGCAATGCGCAGCATGGAGGATGCCTGATGAGCGCGCGTGGGTGCTCCAGCCCGGCGCGATCCTGCGCCTTTGTGCAGACACCAGCGTCCACAAAAAAAGTACGTTTCAGTGAAAGTCAACTTGTATCCAAGTCATGCCGCAACGACAAGCGGCTGTGCCGCCGAGCCAGCTGCGAGGATAGGTAATTCAACCCCATGAGCCTGGATATCGCACCCATGGCCATCCTCAGAACTTCCACTTAGCCAGCGGCGACACGAACACTGGGCACCGCCGGGTCCTGATGCATCGGGCGCCCGACTCTTTTTTGCGGCGTTCGGCAGATCGCCCGGCACAGTCCGACCCACGGCGCGTGTGCTTTGCCGCTCCACCCTGGTATCCGATCGGATGCAATCGAGCGGCGCGTCCGACCCACGGCGCGTGTGCTTTGCCGCTCCACCCGCATACCAGTCCGTTCACCATCCGGCGCGCTGGTCGAGCGCGTCGCCCGGCGCTGCTTGGGAAACTCTGGCCGAGCAATTGCCTCGCAGGAACATTGACTGGTTTCGGGCAAGCAGTTTTGAAAGTCGACCGTCTCCGGACAGCCTGATGCGCTCACTCGCCAAGCGCTCTAAAGCCGCGCCAGCATCTGGTTTCCAGCATTTCGTGGGCCGCCAGCGCAGTAAGGCCCCGCGCCGCTGAACAAACACCCGCCAGGCCGGCCTCAGGCGGGCTTGGCGCCCTGTATCTCCAGCGCGCCCACGGCCTGCTGCACGAACACGGTCTGGCGTCCATCGGCAAATGCGATGCCGGCGGCCTTGAGCGCCGCCTCCAGCCGCCTGAACGCCTGTGCCCGCACGTCGAACTGCTTGCCGGGCGCGGTCTCGAACTTGCAGCGGAAGGTCTTGACGCCGGGGTCGATGCGGTACAACTTGCCCTTGAGCGGTTCGCGCAGCAGGTGCCCCACCTCCTCGTCCTGCAGCATCGCCTCGCCCACCTTCTTGATCAGCTTGCGCACG
>JANLQZ010000543.1:0-2029 GCA_031368125.1 Betaproteobacteria bacterium | reverse complement strand
CGGCTGCTGGACTGGTTCGTGGTGCAACCGGTGGCAATCAAGCTGACGGTGCTGGTGCTTGCGGTGTTGATTCCGGCCACCGGCATCTACTCGATCACGTTCATCCACCAGCAGGCCGCCGTGGCCGAGCAGGTCAAGGCCATGGTTGCCGCCGCAAAGCCGGGCCGGGGTGTGTGGACGCTCGACGACAGCTTGCCGGTGGTGTTCGGCGGCGGCTCGGTGCTGGGTTTCCTGGACGCGAACCCGGTCGAGCGCATCACCGTGGTCTACGAGCCGCTGCTGTGGAACGTGTCGGAACGCATCATCCTGGTCGAATCGCAGGGCACGCAGTACGCCTACTACCCGAGCGACATGGAGACCAGGATCTTCGCCGACCGCGCCGTCAGCGCGCCATGGGGCGGCAAGCTCGCCTTTGTCCCGCGCGCTGAACTCAAGCCCGCCAGCCTGGAAGTGTTCGAGCGCCTGGACCAGCGTTTCGCCAGCGCCCGCCCGCAGTCCGAGAAGGGCAGCTGGAAGGCCGGCGTCAGCGGCGTGTTGTCGGTCGCGCTGACGCTCGGCGTGCTGGGCTTCCTGTGGATCCAGCTCAAGGGCCAGTTCAAGTCGCTCAAGTTCATCGAGGCGGCGCAGGTGCAGGGCTCGATCGACGATCTGATCGGCATGGACGACATCAAGGCCGAGGTGGCGCAGATCAAGGACCAGTACCAGCGCCGCGCGGCGTATGCCGAGTACGGCATCAACAAGCCCTTCAACGTCATGTTCAGCGGCCCGGCCGGCACCGGCAAGACCAAGCTGGCCAGCTACCTGGCCAAGGAGCTGCGGCTGCCGATACTGTTCCACTCGGCGGCCGACCTGGAAACCGGCTTCGTGTCGGGCGGCTCGAACACGCTCGGGCGCATCATGGCGATGGCCCGGCGGCGCAAGCACTGCATCGTGTTCCTGGACGAGGCGCAGGACCTGTTCATGAAACGCGGCGGCCGGCGCAAGTTCGACGACGACACCGCGAACACGCTGCTGTCGGTGCTCGATGGCGTGCGCAGCAAGAACGAGGCCGAGATCATCTGGATCGTGGCCAGCAACTTCAACAGCGAGACGATGCAGATGGACGAGGCGATGCTGCGCCGCTTCCAGATGAAGGTGGACTTCCGCATGCCCAACCGCGAGGAGCGGCTGGCGATCATCGGGCATTACCTGGCCCAGCGCGCCGGCAAGGTGCTGCCCGACCTGGACCTGCGCCACCTGGTGGACGTGACCGAAGGCCGCAGCCCGGCCGACCTGGAGACCATCGTGAATCAGGCCGGCATCACGGGCGTGCAGGCCGGCAGGATGATCGGCGCCGACACGCTGATGCAGGCCGCCGAGCGTGTACTGGTGGGCAACGTCAACTTCCACACCACCGAGGAACGCGAGCGCGACCGGCGCATCATCGCTGTCCATGAGTGGGGCCACTTCCTGGTCGACCTCGAGCATGAGCGCAAGTCGCCCAACGGCAACTGGGAGCAGATCCTGGCCGACATGAAGACCATCAAGATTTCACTCAAGGCCAACCCGCGCACCAATGCCCTGGGTTTCGTGTTTCACAAGCAGGGCGCCAACCTGCTCAAGACCAAGAGCGACATCGAACATGACGTGCGCGTGCTGCTCGGTGGCATGGCCAACGAGGAGCTGTTCTTTGGCGAGGACGGCACGACCAACGGTGCCCACAACGACATCACCCGCGTGACGCGGCTGCTGCACCACGCCGTCGGTGAAATGGGCATGTACCGCAAGACCCGCCTGAATTTCGGCGCGCTTGGCTCCGACAACCGCGCCAGTGGCCGCGATCTGGACGACGAGACGCGTTGCATCATGGAAGCCCAGAGCGCGCGCCTGTACGAAGAAACCAAGGCCGTGCTGGCCCGGCTCATGCCGCTGACCGAACACCTGGTCGGCAAGCTGCTGCAAGCCGGCGAGATGAGCCTGGGCGAGGCGCTGTCCGAGATACGCAGCTTCGAGGCGGCGTGATGCCAAATAGCGGCCAAATACCAAGGAG
>JANLQZ010000539.1:0-2749 GCA_031368125.1 Betaproteobacteria bacterium | reverse complement strand
TGCACCCGCACCGCCAGGATGTCCACGTCGCGGTCGGACACGTTGTCCACCGACTGCTGGTGCAACACGCTGGACAACGCCGCCACCTGGTCACGCAGCTCCGCCGCCTGCTCGAACTCCAGCCGCTCGGCATGCGCCGTCATGCGTGCCTCGAGCAATTCGAGCACCTGCTTCGCGTCGCCCTGCAGGAAGCGCTCGGCGTTGGCCACATCCTGCGCATAGTCCGCGACCGACACATGCCCGACGCAGGGGGCCGAACAACGCTTGATCTGGTACAGCAGGCAGGGCCGGGTGCGGTTGGCGAATACCGTGTCCTCGCAGGTGCGCAGGCGAAACAACTTCTGCAATAGCAGGATCGCTTCCTTGACCGCCCAGCCGCTGGGATAAGGACCGAAGTAGCGGTGCTTCTTTTCTACCGCGCCGCGGTAATAGGCGATCCGCGGAAACAGCGTGACGACGGCGGTGCCGGGCGCGCCGCTGCCGGCCGCCGCGTCCCGGGCGCGCAGCTTCTGCGCACTAGCACCTCCCAGGCCCGTCATCTTGAGGTACGGATAACTCTTGTCGTCCCGGAACAGGATGTTGTACTTCGGGCCCAGGGTCTTGATCAGGTTGTTCTCGAGCAGCAGCGCCTCTGCCTCGGAACGCACCACGGTGGTCTGCATCGACGCGATCCTGCCGACCATGTGGCCGATGCGCGTTCCGCCATGCTTGTTGCGGAAGTAGCTTGCAACCCGCTTCTTGAGGTTGATCGCCTTGCCGACGTACAACACGGCGCCAGCACTGTCGAAATAGCGGTACACGCCGGGCAACGGTGGCAGCGCCGCCACCTGCGCCAGCAATTGTTCCGAATGCGCGGCGGCCGGCGCTTCGGCCTCGACCGGCAGCGGCCCCGCCGGCGGCGCGCTCGGCTGGTCGGATGCTGCGGGATCGGAACGGGAAGGCATAGGCCCGTATTGTGGACAATCCGAGCGGTGAATTCTCCAAAGCCGTGGGACATCTTTTGCCGTGTCATCGACAACTACGGCGACATCGGGGTGTGCTGGCGTCTCGCGGCCGACCTGGCGTCGCGCGGACAACCTGTGCGGCTGTGGGTCGACGACCCGACAGCCCTTTGCTGGATGGCGCCGGGCGCCTTGCAAGGTAGCTGGCCGCGGGTGCAAGTCATGGCGTGGGAGCAGATGCACGACACGGCGCTGCTGGAGCAGCTTGCGCCGGCGCCGGTGTGGATCGAGGGTTTCGGTTGCGAACCGAGCGCCGAATGGGTGGCGCATCACTTCGATCCGGCCCGAGCCGGCGACGCCGACGGGCGCGTCGCGCCGGTGTGGATCAACCTCGAATACCTGTCGGCAGAGAAGTTCGCCCAACGCGCCCACGGCCTGCCCTCACCGATCCAGTTGGGCCCGGCCGCCGGCTGCACCCGGTTCTTCTTCTACCCCGGTTTCACGCCGCAGACCGGCGGCTTGTTGCGTGAACCCGATCTGCCGCCGCGGCAGGGGCATTTTGATCGGGCCGCCTGGCTCGCCGCCCAGGGCATCGACTGGCGCGGCGAACAACTGGTCTCGCTGTTTTGTTACGAGCCGGCCGCGCTGGCGCAACTGGTCGCCCTGTTGCAGCAGGGCGAGAGGCCAACGCGCCTGCTCGTCACGGCGGGGCGCGCCACTGCGGCGCTGCAGCGGCTGCAGGACCAGGCTTCGCAGATGATGCACACGGCCGCCGGCACAAGCGCGCCGCAACTGGCTGTGAACTTCCTGCCGGCGCTGGCCCAAACCGAGTTCGACCACCTGTTGTGGTCGTGCGACCTGAACTTCGTGCGCGGCGAGGATTCGCCGGTGCGCGCGATCTGGGCCGGCAAGCCGTTCGTGTGGCAGATCTACCCGCAGATCGACAACGCCCACCACACCAAGCTGGAAGCCTTTCTGGCTGCCGTGGGCGCACCTGCGTCGTGGCGCCGCTTCCACCACGCGTGGAACGGCATCGGCGCCCAGGACCTGCCCGTCCTCGAGCTCGATGCGTGGGCCGGCACCGTGCTGCAGGCGCGGGCGGACCTGAGTGGCCAGAGCGACCTGACGACCCGGCTGCTGGCGTTCGTCGAACAGGCCGCGGCAAAGCACCAAGGCGCTTCAGAAAAACGTTAAAATTCAAGGCTTTGCTAAAGCGACCGGGCGCGAAAGCCCGGCCACACGCGCAGCCGCCGAAGGCGCGGGACAATCCGGGGCGTTGCACCTGACGCCGCCGCCCGCTGCACGGCAATTGATGGAAACATATTATGAAAACCGCTCAAGAAATCCGTGCCGGCAATGTGATCATGCATGGCAAAGACCCGATGGTCGTGCTCAAGACCGAATACAGCCGCGGCGGGCGCAACTCCGCCACGGTGCGCATGAAACTCAAGAGCCTGCTCAACAACTTCGGCACCGAAGTCGTGTTCAAGGCCGACGACAAGATGGACCAGGTCATTCTGGACAAGAAGGACTGCACCTACTCCTACTTCGCCGACCCGATGTACGTCTGCATGGACGAGGAGTTCAACCAGTACGAAGTCGAGTCCGAGAACATGGGCGACACCTTGAACTACCTGGAAGACGGCATGCCGCTGGAAGTCGTCTTCTACGAAGGCAAGGCGATCTCGGTCGAGTTGCCCACCAGCGTGGAGCGCGAGATCACCTGGACCGAACCCGCCGTCAAGGGCGACACCTCCGGCAAGGTGCTCAAACCGGCGAAGATCGCCAGCGGCTTCGAGATCGGTGTG
>JANLQZ010000762.1:0-2526 GCA_031368125.1 Betaproteobacteria bacterium | reverse complement strand
CCGCAGCACTATGGCGGCTCGGGGCTCGGCCTGGCCGAAGCGTCGGTGATCATGGAGGAGATCAACCGCGGCGGTGGCAACGCGGGTGCCTGCCACGGCCAGATGTACAACATGGGCACCCTGTTGCGCCACGGCTCCGAGGCACAGAAACTGTTCTACCTGCCCAGGATCGCCAGCGGCGAGTGGCGGCTGCAGTCGATGGGTGTGACCGAACCCAGCACCGGTACCGACACCACGAAGATCAAGACCACCGCGGTGAAGACGGGCGACCGGTATGTCGTCAACGGCCAGAAGGTCTGGATCTCGCGCGTGCAGCACTCCGACTGGATGATCCTGCTGGCGCGCACCACGGCGCTGGCGGACGTGGCGAAGAAGACCGAAGGCATGTCGATCTTCATGGTCGACCTGCGCCAGGCGGAGAAAACCGGCATGACGGTGCGGCCGATCCCCAACATGGTCAACCACGAGACCAACGAGCTCTTTTTCGAGAACCTCGAGATCCCGGCCGCCAACCTGATCGGCCAGGAGGGGCAGGGCTTCAGGTACATCCTGGACGGGCTCAACGCCGAGCGCATCCTGATCGCCGCCGAATGTATTGGCGACGGCCACTGGTTCATCGACCGGGTGACCAGGTACACCGGCCAACGCATCGTGTTCGGCCGGCCGATCGGCCAGAACCAGGGCGTGCAGTTCCCGATCGCCGAGAGCTACATCGAGGTGCAGGCCGCCGATCTGATGCGCTGGAAGGCATGCGAGTTGTTCGACGCGCACCAGCCCTGTGCCGCCGAGGCGAACATGGCCAAGTACCTGGCTGCCAAGGCGAGCTGGGAGGCCGCCAACACCTGCCTCCAGTTCCACGGCGGCTTTGGATTCGCGAACGAATACGACGTCGAACGCAAGTTCCGCGAAACCCGGCTGTACCAGGTGGCGCCGGTGTCGACCAACATGGTCCTGAGTTATGTGGCCGAGCACGTGCTCGGGCTGCCGCGGTCGTTCTAGCAGGCTGAATCCGCGAACCCGCCGGCAAGCGGCAGACGCGTGACTGCAAATTGCGTGGATGCAGCCTGTTCGGGCGCGTCAGGGGCGGTTGAAGTTCTGCTGATCGCGGAACTGGTTGGTGGCCGCCAGCAACGCAGCCTCGATGCCGGGTTCGAACGCCGAGTGGCCGGCGTCCTCGACGATCTCCAGGCGCGCCTGCGGCCAGGCCTGCTGCAGGTGCCAGGCGGTTGCCGGCGGGCAGATCACGTCGTATCGACCTTGCACGATCACGGCCGGCAGGTGGTGCAGCACGCTGATGTTGCGCACCAGCTGGTCGGGGGCCAGGAAACCCGCGTTGCGGAAATAGTGCGCCTCGAGGCGGCCCACGCCGAGCGCGATTTCGGGCGCGTCGAATTCATGCTCCGATTGCGGGTCGGGCAGCAGGTGCAGGCAGCTGCCCTCGTACCGGCTCCAGCTGCGCGCCGCCTGCAGGGCGTCGGAGGTGTCGGCGCTGAACAGGCGCTTGCAGTAGGCGCCCAACAGGTCGTCGTGTTCGGTCTCGGGAATGGCGGCCACGAACCGGGCATGCGCCTGCGGGAAGAAGAAACCCATGCCGTGCAGGAACCAGTCGATCTCGGGCTGAGTGCACAGGAAGATGCCGCGCAGTATGAAACCACTGCAGCGTTCGGTAAACGACTGGCCGTAGGCGATGGCCAGCGTCGAACCCCATGAGCCACCAAACACCAGCCACTGTGGTATGTCCAGCAGTTCGCGCAACCGCTCGATGTCGGCCACCAGCAGCTGGGTGGTGTTGTCGCGGTGCTCGCCCAGCGGGGTCGATCTGCCGGCGCCGCGCTGGTCGAACAACACGGTGCGGTAATGGGCCGGGTCGAAGAACCGGCGGTGCCTGGGCGACGAGCCGGCGCCCGGGCCGCCGTGCAGGAACAGCACCGGTACGCCGTCCGGGTTGCCCGACTCTTCCCAGTACATGGTGTGCCGGCCGTCGAGCGGCAACATGCCGCTGCGGTGCGGTTCGATCGGCGGGTATGCCTTTGGGGCAGGTGAAGAAATCATGGTCATCTCGCGAGTTTAAGCACCCCGGTCGCCAGCGCCGTGCCGAACACCACCACGGCGCCGCACGACACCATCCACCATGTGAGGCTTTCCCCCAGCAGCACGGTGCCGTAGAGGATCGCGAAAACCGGCACCAGAAACGTGACGGTGATGGCGCGCGCCGGGCCGAGCTGGTCGATCAGGCGAAAGAACAGTATGTAGGCCAGCCCGGTGCACACAATGCCGAGGGCCGCGATCGCGAGCCAGGACGTGGCGCCCGGGTTGTGGGGCGGCCAGAACCACAGCGTGGGAAGTGCCAGACCCAGCGTGGCGCCGATCTGGCTGCCGGTTGCAGTGGCCAGCGGATGCACGCCGGTCAGGTACTTCTTCGTGAAGCTGGCGGCAAAGCCGTAACAGACCGTGGCCAGCAGGCAGGCCAGCACGGCCCAGCCGGTGCCGCCCGGTTTGAAGCTGGCGTGTTCCGCCGCCAGCAGC
>JANLQZ010000743.1:0-1549 GCA_031368125.1 Betaproteobacteria bacterium | reverse complement strand
GGATCATGTCCGGCATGACAAACTGAACGGCATTGGGGCTGGTGCGGCGGCGCACCGGCACGGCGCACGACCGTTTCACCGAACGAAACAGCTAAAACCCAGCCAGCGGATAGGGTGCCGGCGTCCGCGCGATGCTTCGTTGCAACTCACCCAGGCACGGCGGGCCCGTTTCAGGCGTTGCCATCGGCCCCAACTGGAACTGCAACGGCGGCAAGCGACCCAGGCAAGGATTGCGGCGGCCAGAACCGGCACGACACACCATGGCCGGCGCCGACCGCATGCCAGGCCGGGGTTCCGGTCGCCGCATGGTCCTCGGCGAACACACACGGGCCGGTGTGTCCTTCGCGGCCATGAAACTGCGGCTCGGGCGCCGCGAGCGCGAGTTTGCGGCGCTGTGCGGCCGGGTCGGGCACCGGCACGGCGTCCAGCAGGGCGCGGGTATAGGGGTGCGTCGGGTTGCCGTACACCTGTGCCGCGTCGCCCAGTTCGACCACCTGTCCGCTGAACATCACGGCCACCCGGTGCGCGACCTGGCGCACCACGGCCAGGTCATGCGCGATGAACAGGTACGACAGGCCGAGTCGGTCCTGCAGCGAGCGCAGCAGCGCGACGATCTGCGCCTGGGTTCGCACATCCAGCGCGGACACCGGTTCGTCGCACACCACGAAGTCCGGGTTCACCGCCAGCGCGCGCGCGATCACGATGCGCTGGCGCTGGCCGCCGGAGAACGCGTGCGGGTAACGGCGCACGGCCGCCGGGTCCATGCCGACCAGTTCCATCAGTTCCGCCACGCGCGCCGCTACCTGGCCGGGCGGCACCGAGCGGTGCACGCGCAGTGGTTCGGCCAGGGTGGCCGCAATCGTCATGCGCGGATTCAGGCTCGAATAGGGGTTCTGCAACACGAACTGCATGTGGCGGCGCATGCGGCGCACCCCGGAGCGGCGCATGCTGGTCAAGTCCTCGCCCAGCAACTGCACCGAGCCGCCGCTGACCGGTTGCAATTGCAGGATGGCGCGACCGGTGGTGGTCTTGCCGGAGCCGGATTCACCCACCAGACCCAGCGTCTGGCCGTGCGCGATATCGAACGACACGCGTTGCACCGCCTGCACCGGGGCATTGCCACGCCGTGCCGGGAAGGTGACCGACAGGTCCAACACGCGCAGCAGCGGCGCGGGTGGGGGCGGGTCGGTGCTGCTCATGCCTGCCTTCCGCCTGCGTCCAGGCGCGGCACCGCGTCCAGCAACGCGCGGGTATAGGCGTGCTGCGGGTTGGCAAACAGCGCATCCACGGCGCCGGTCTCCACGATTTCGCCGCCGACCATCACGTACACGCGCTCCACCATGCCGGCGATCACGCCGAAGTCGTGGCTGATCAGCATCAGCGCCATTCCCAGCTCCTGGCGCAGGCGCAGCAACAGCCGCAGGATCTGGGCCTGCACCGTGACGTCGAGCGCGGTGGTCGGTTCGTCGGCGATCAGCAATTCGGGCTCACACGACACCGCGATGGCGATCAGCACCCGTTGCCGCATGCCGCCGGAGAACTGGTGCGG
>JANLQZ010000713.1:0-2501 GCA_031368125.1 Betaproteobacteria bacterium | reverse complement strand
ATGGCTGGGTACGGCGATGCTGTATTCCTCCGGCACCACCGGCCGGCCCAAGGGCGTATTGCGGCCCTTGCCCGAGGAGCCGCCGTCGCACGAGCTGCCGCTGTTCCAGTTCCTGAACAAGTTGTGGCGCAACCGGGAGGGTATGACGTATTTGTCGCCGGCGCCGCTGTACCACTCGGCGCCGCAGGCGGCGGTGTCGCTGGCCCTGCGCAACAGCGCCACCGTGGTGGTGATGGAGCATTTCGACCCCGAGGCCTACCTGGCGCTGGTGGAGAAATACCACGTCACCCATTCGCAGCTGGTGCCCACGATGTTCAGCCGCATGCTCAAGTTGCCCGAAGCGGTGCGCAGCCGCTACGACCTGTCGTCGCTCGAGGTGGTGGTGCACGCTGCCGCACCGTGCCCGGTGCCGGTCAAGGAGCAGATGATTGCCTGGTGGGGGCCGATCATCCACGAGTATTACGGCGCCACCGAGGGCCTGGGCTTTACCGCCTGCGACAGCGCCGAGTGGCTGGCGCACCGCGGATCCGTGGGCCGGGTGATGATCGGCGACCTGCACATCCTGGACCAACAGATGCGCCCATCGGCCAAGGGTGTGCCGGGGGAGGTCTGGTTCAAGACCGCGTCGCCCTTCGTGTATTTCAATGACCCCGAGCGCACCGCGCAGACGCGCTCGGCCGACGGCAGCATGAGCACGGTGGGTGATGTGGGTTATGTCGACGACGATGGCTTCCTGTACCTCACCGACCGCTCGACCTTCATGATCATCAGTGGCGGCGTCAACATCTACCCGCAGGAATGCGAGAACCTGCTCGTCACGCACCCCAAGGTCGCCGACGCCGCGGTGTTCGGCGTGCCCAACGAGGAGATGGGCGAGGAGGTCAAGGCGGTGGTGCAAGCCATGCCGGGCAATCCGGTGGGGCCGGAACTGGAGGCGGAACTGATCGCGTTCTGCCAGCAGCACCTCGCCAGACTCAAGTGCCCGCGCAGCATCGACTTCGACCCGGCGCTGCCGCGGCTGCCGACCGGCAAGTTGTACAAGAAGCCGCTGCGCGACCGGTACTGGGGCGACAAGAAGAGCCGCATCGTTTGAACCCGATGGAGACGGCGCAGATGTCCCAGCCGCTGCCGGCGGCGGCGCCGCACCTGGGAGAACACTCGCGCGCCATCCTGCAGCAACTGGGTTACGACGCGGACAGGATCGACGCCGTGCTGCGTTGAGCATCGGGCCGGGTGCGCCGGCGCCAATCAAAAAAAAGGCCGATCGGAATCGGCCCTTTCACGTCGAAGGCAAGCTTCGGGTTGCTTATTCCTTGATATCCACCCCGTAGAAGGTGTGGCGGCCGAACGGGCTGAGCTTGAAGTCGATCACTTCCTTGCGCACCGGTTTGGTCTGCACCGCGTGCGCGATGGTGAACCAGGGCGCCTGCTCCTTGAACACCACCTGGGCCTGCTCGTAGAGCTTGGTGCGCTCGGTCGGGTTGGGTTCGGTCTTCGCCTTCTGGACCAGGTCCTCGAATGGCTTGAAGCAGAACTTGGCCACGTTGGAGCCGCCGGGTTTTGCCGCGTCGCAGCCCAGCAGCACATTCAGGAAGTTGTCCGGGTCGCCGTTGTCGCCGGTCCAGCCCAGCATGCCCATCTGGTGTTCGCCGGCCTGCATGCGCTTGCGGTATTCACCCCACTCGAAGCTCTTGATCTCGGCCTTGACACCGATCTTGGCCAGGTCGGCCTGCATCAGTTCGGCGATGCGCTTGGCGTTCGGGTTGTACGGGCGCTGCACCGGCATCGCCCACAGGTCGGTGGTGAAGCCGTTCGGCAGCCCCGCGGCAGCCAGCATCTTCTGGGCTGCTGCCGGGTCGAACGGATCGTCCTTGATCGCGTTGTTGTACGACCACAGGGTTGGCGGGATCGGGTTCTTGGCCGCCACACCCGTGCTCAGGTACACCGCGTCGATGATGGCCTGCTTGTTGATCGCCATGTTGATGGCCTTGCGCACGCGCACATCGTCGAACGGCTTCTTGGTCGTGTTGTAGGCCAGGTAACCGACGTTCAGGCCCGGCTGGGTCAGCAACGTGATGTTGGCGTCGCCGCGCATGGCCGGCAGGTCGGCCGGATTGGGGTACGGCATCACATGGCATTCGCCCTTCTGCAGCTTGGCCCAGCGCACCGACGCATCGGTGGTGATGGCAAACACCAGGTCGTCGATCTTGGCCTTGCCGGCCCAGTGCTCCGGGAACGCTTTGAAGCGGATGATCGCGTCCTTCTGGTACTGGACCAGCTGGAACGGACCGGTGCCGACCGGCTCCTGGTCGATCTTCTCGGGCGTGCCCGCCTTGAGCATGGCGTCGGCGTATTCCTTCGACTGGATGGCGGAAAACTGCATCGCCAGGGTCGACAGGAACGGCGCTTCGGCCTGGGCCAGGGTGATCTTGACGGTGGAGTCGTCGACCTTTTCCACCGACTTGATCAGCTTGTCGAAACCCATGTCGGAGAAATACGAA
>JANLQZ010000642.1:0-1832 GCA_031368125.1 Betaproteobacteria bacterium | reverse complement strand
GACGCCGCCTCGCACGCCGGTGTGGCGCTGGCGACGCTGGCCGACACCACGCTGCGCCGGCTCGACGGCCAGTTGCCGCCCAACTGGTCACACGGCAACCCGGTGGACATCATCGGCGACGCACCGGTGGAGCGTTATGTGCAAACCCTGGAGGCGCTGTACGACGACCCCGCCGCGGGCGCGGTGTTGTTCATCCACGCACCGACAGCAATCGTCTCCAGCGCCGAGATCGCGCGCGCACTGCTCCCGTTCGCAGCCCGGACGCCACCGCGCCTGATCGGCTGCTGGCTCGGCGAGACCGCCGTGGCGCAGGCGCGCCAGGTGTTCCAGGACGCCGGCATCGCGTGTTACGAGACGCCGGAGCAGGCGGTGCGGGCCTTTGCCTTCGGTGTGGCATACCGGCGCAACCAGGCGCAATTGATGGAGTCGCCGCCGGTGACACACCCCGGGCTCGGTGCCGATACCGCCGCTGCGCGCGCCCTGGTGCAGCAGGTGCTGGCCAGCGGCCGCGCGATGATGACCGAGCCGCAGGCGAAAGCCGTGCTCGCCGCCTACCGGATCGACACCGTGCCGACACGCACGGTCGAGGCGCAGGGCGCGGCCGCGGCCAGTTGCGCACAGGCGATGGGTTTCCCGGTGGCGCTGAAGATCCTGTCGGAAGACATCTCGCACAAGTCCGACGTCGGCGGTGTGGTGCTCAACCTCGACAGCGCGCAAGCGGTGCAGCTGGCGGCCGAAGCCATGCTGGCGCGGGTCGGCCAGGCGCTGCCGGCTGCGCGTATCCAGGGCTTCACGGTGCAGGCCATGGTGCACCGCGCGCACGCGCAGGAGCTGATCGTCGGCGCATCGATCGACCGGGTGTTCGGGCCGGTGATCCTGTTCGGCCAGGGCGGCACGGCGGTCGAACTGCTGGCCGACCGCGCAGTGGCGCTGCCGCCGCTCAACCTCGCGCTGGCCCGCGCGCTGGTCGAGCGCACTCGGGTGGCCCGGCTGCTGCACGGCTGGCGCGATACACCTGCGGTGGACCTCGACGCCCTGTACCGCGTGCTGGTGGCGGTATCGCAACTGCTGGCCGATGTGCCGCAGATCGCCGAGCTCGACATCAACCCGCTGGTCGTCAACCACCAGGGTGCGCTGGCGTTGGACGCGCGTATCCAGCTGCGCGCCGACGCGCCGGCCGGCGCCGACAACTTCGCGATCCGGCCTTATCCGGCCGATCTGGTGCAGACCGTGCCATGGCACGGCCATGACCTGGTGCTGCGGCCGATCCGCCCCGAGGACGAAGCGCAGCACCTCGAGTTCCTGCAGCACCTGGACGACGAAGACATCCGCATGCGGGTGTTCTACAGCCGGCGCAGCATCGAACGCAGCGAGCTGGCGCGCCTGACCCAGATCGACTACGAGCGCGAGATGGCGTTTGTGGCGGTCGGCGCCGATCCGGCGGACCCCGCCGGCAAGGAGCAGACCCTGGGCGTGGTGCGCGCCATGGCCGATCCGGACAATATCGATGCCGAGTTCGGCATCATCGTGCGCTCCGACCTCAAGGGCGGCGGTCTGGGCGAACTGCTGATGCGCAAGCTGATCGACTACCAGCGCGCGCGCGGCACGCAACGGATGGTCGCCACCGTGCTCAGCAACAACCAGCGCATGCTGGAGCTGGCGCAGTCGCTCGGTTTTGTGGAAGACGCGGTGCAGCCCGAGCGCGACACACGGGCGATCCACCTTGATCTGCAGGCGGCGGCGGCCGCGCCGACCGCACCCCGGGCCTGAGGGCTCCCAGGCTTGACCGTTCACAGACCGAAACCGTTCGCCCTGGCCTCGTCCAGCGAACG
>JANLQZ010000613.1:0-11880 GCA_031368125.1 Betaproteobacteria bacterium | reverse complement strand
GCATCGACGAGGCCCTGGCCCTGGCCGCACGCGGCAAGGGCAGCCTGGTGGCCACGCTGGTCACGCGCAGCCCGCAGCTGGCGGCGCGGGTGATCCCGGCGATGGCGGCCTGGCATGGGCGCCTGCACATCCTGGATGCGGTGTCGGCGGTGGAATCCACTGGCCATGGCTCACCGCTGCCGCAGCTCAAGCACGGCGGCCCGGGCCGGGCCGGGGGCGGCGAGGAGCTGGGCGGCTTGCGGGCTGTCAAGCATTACCTGCAACGCGCGGCGCTGCAGGGCTCACCGGCGATGCTGTCGGCGGTGACGGGTGAGTTTGTGCGCGGCGCGCCGGTGATCGAGACCGGCACCCACCCCTTCCGCCGGCATTTCGAGGACCTGCAGATCGGCGAATCGCTGCTGACGCACCGCCGCACCGTCGGCGAGGCCGACCTGATCAACTTCGGCGGCATCTCGGGCGATTATTTCTACATGCACTTCGACGAGGAGGCAGCCAGGGCCAGCCCTTTCGGCCAGCGCATCGCCCATGGCTACTTTGTGCTGTCGGCAGCGGCCGGGCTGTTCGTCTCGCCAGCGCCGGGCCCGGTGCTGGCCAACTACGGCCTCGACACGCTGCGCTTCGTCAAGCCGGTGGGCATTGGCGACACCATCCAGGCCCGGCTGACCTGCAAGCGCAAGCTCGACCGCAACAAAAGGGACGCCAGCGGCCAGGGCCAGGGCGTGGTGGCCTGGGATGTGGAGATCAGCAACCAGCGCGGCGAGTTGGTGGCCAGCTACGACATCCTGACCCTGGTGGCCAAGCGGTCCCAGGCTTCAAAGTGAGCGCCTTGCCCGCGCCCGATGTGACGGGCTTCGACCTGCGGGCCCTGCCCGAAGGCTTCCACGACGACCCCTACCGCTGGTATGCGGCGCTGCGGGCCGAGGGGCCTGTGCGCTGGATGCCCGATGGCAGCGTGCTGATCACCGGCTACCGGGCCTGCGAGGCGGTGTACCGCGATGCACGGGTGTTCACGTCCGACAAAAAAGCCGAGTTCGGCCCCAAGTACGGTGTGGGCAGCCCGCTCTACCAGCACCACACCACCAGCCTGGTGTTCAACGATCCGCCGCTGCACACGCGGGTGCGGCGCCTGATCGCCGGCGCACTCACGGTGCGCGCCACCGATGCGATGGAGGCGCCCCTCACGGCCTGGGTCGACCACCTGCTCGACCGCATGGCCGCCAAGGTGGCCGCTGGCGAGGCCGTGGACCTGATCGAAGACTTTGCCTCGGCGATCCCGATCGAGGTCATCGGCAACCTGCTGGGGGTGCCGGCGGCCGAGCGCGGCCCGCTGCGCGACTGGTCGCTGGCCATCCTGGGCGCGCTGGAGCCCAGCCTGTCGCCCGAGCAGCTGGCGCGCGGCCACAGCGCAGTGAGCGACTTCGTGGCCTGGCTGCGCGGCCTGGTGGCCGAGCGCCGCGCCCGCCCCGGCGACCCGGCCACCGATGTGCTGACGCGGCTGATCCAGGGCGAGGGCGGGGGTTTGGAAAGTCACGAGCAGCTCAGCGAGGCCGAGCTGTACCAGAACTGCATCTTCATCCTCAACGCCGGCCACGAGACCACCACCAACCTGATCGGCAATGGCCTGGTGGCGCTGCTGCAGTGGCCAGACCAGCAGCGACTGCTGATCGAGCAGCCCGGCCTGATCCGCGAGGCGGTGGAGGAGTTGCTGCGCTTCGAAAGCAGCAACCAGCTGGGCAACCGGCTGAGCGTTGCCGACGCCGTGGTGGGTGGCGTGGCGCTGCCGGCCGGCACCCGCATCACGCTGTGCATCGGTGCGGCCAACCGCGACCCCGAGGTGCATGCCAAACCCGATCGCCTGGACATCATCCGCAACCCCAACCGCCACCTGGCCTTCGGCTTTGGCGCCCACCAGTGCGTGGGCATGAGCCTGTCGCGGCTGGAGGGCCGGGTGGCCATCGGGCGCTTTCTGCAGCGATTTCCGGGCTATGCACTGGCCGGGCTGCCGCAGCGTGGCGGGCGGGTGCGATTCCGAGGCTTTCTGCGGGTGCCCCTGCGCGGCTTGTGAGCCGGGCCGCGCTGGCCGGTTAGGTCGCCATGGGCAGGCATTGCCCGCGCCCCGGCACAAACCCGGCCAATCCCCCGGCCAATCCCCCGGCCAAATCTCCCGGCAGTCGATGGGTCGAGGGGTCAGATACCTGCGTTCCGAGTTTCGCGACCGACCGCTTACACCGGCGGTCCGCCACCGGCGCAGCATGGCGCGCAACGGTCTCTGGCCGGCCGATCTCTGGGTGGTTCGGTTGCCGTTCAGCCGCTCAGCCGCTCAAGGCGCGGGTCGGTTGGCCGGCCGACCCGTGGGCGCGGGAGCCGTCAACCCTTCGAACTCGGCCTGGCAGCGCAGCCCGCCGGGCAGGGCCTGCGTCGGGTTCGGCAGTTCGAGTCGCGCGACGAAGGTGCCGCTGGCGGCGTCGATCACCTTGTCGACCATCTTCACGATCGCCACATGGCGGCCCGGCATGCCTTGCGGTGCAATGGTGGCCTTCAACCCCGGCTTCAGATGCCCGAACAGGCTTGCGGGGAACACCACATCCACCCGCAGCGGGTCGACCTGGGCGATCTTCAGCACCGGCTTGCGCCCGGTGCCGGCCTCGGCGATGTCGCCGGGGTTGAGCAGGCGGTCGACGACGACACCGTTGAACGGGCTGACCATCGCGCGCAGGTTCAGCAGGTCGAGCGCACGCCGGTGTTCGATCTTCGCGAGTTCACGGTTCTCGAGGCCGGCCTGCAACTCGCTCTCAGCGATGCGCCGCTCCGCCTCGGCCTGGTCACGCGCCTCGGCCGAGACGAAGTCCTGCTGCACCAGGTCAGTGGCGCGCGCGAGCTTCTTGGTGGCGTAGTCCACGCGGTTGCGAGACTGCGCGATGGCGCCGTCCATCTGCGCGCGGTAGCGGGCCGACTCGGCGGTGGACCGCTCGACCGCCGACTGCAATTCCACCAGCGGCTGGCCTTTGCGGACCGGGTCGCCGCGCTGTACCAGGATCTTGTCGATCAGGCCCTCGACAGGGCTGCGAATCTCGACCACCTGCGACGGTTCCATCAGGCACTCGAAGCTGCCGGCGTGCGCGCCCGCAGCCGCCAAGACGGCGAGTGCGGGAAAGGCGAATCGCGCGACCCGTGCGGCCAGCGTCAACGTGGTGCTCAGCTTCATTCGCCTCTCCCGGAAAACGCCAGCATGCGTGAGAGCTGCCGGTCCTGCTTCAGATTCTGCATGCGCATGCCCATGTTGCGCGCCTCGGCGGCAGACTGCGCCACGCGGCGCAGCCACTCGGTGGCCCACGCCGGCAGTCCCTGCGGCCGCAGCGCGGCTTGTGCGCGCAGCCAGTTCGTCAGCCGCGGCGCCTGGGTGCGGAACAGCTCGTCGTCGAGGGCCACGAAGGACTCGCAACTGCCGGGGTCGCCCTGGCGCGCGCAGCGGCCGAGCAGCTGCCGGTCGATGCGTCGCGAGTCGTGGTATTCGGTGAGGATGACGTGCAGCCCGCCGCTCTGCGCGACGCCCGCCTCGAGCGCGATGTCGGTGCCGCGCCCCGCCATGTTGGTGGCAACCGTGACGCGCCCGGCCGCGCCCGCAGCCGCGACGATCTCGGCCTCTTCGCTGTCTTGCTTGGCATTGAGCACGACGTGCTCGATGCCGCGCTCGCGCAGCACGGCGCTGATGGCCTCGGAAGCCTCGACGGTGCGGGTGCCGATGAGCACCGGCCGCCGCCCCTGCACCGCCGTGCGCAGCACAGCATCGGCCACCGCCTGCCACTTCGTCGCGGCGTCGGGCACGCCCTGCACGGCGGCCACCACGCGGCGCGACGGCTTGTGCAGCGGGATACGCACCACCGACAAGCCATAGGTGCTGGCGATTTCGCCCGCCACCTCGGTGGCGGTGCCGGTCATGCCGGCCAGCCGCAGGTAGCGCCGGAACAGGCGCTGGTAGGTGATGCGCGCGAGCGTCTCGCGCTTGCCGGTCAGCTCGACGCCCTCTTTGGCCTCGATCATCTGGTGCAGGCCGCGCTCCCAGGCGCGGTCGGGCATGATGCGGCCGGTCGATTCGTCGACGATCTGCACCTTGCCGTCGACGACCACGTACTGCCGGTCTCGCGTGTACAGGTGAATGGCGGCGAGAGCACGCTGCAGGCTCTCGTCGCGGTCGCGCGGCGTCTCCCAGGCCGAGGTGTCGGCCTCGTTGTCGAGGCGTTCGATCTCGTCGCGGCCCGCGTCGATCAGGCGCACGCGCAGGAGGCTGCGTTCGACCAGAAAGTGCGTGCCGTCGACGAGCCGGCCTGCCATGGCCAGCGCGGCATCGCAGGGTTCGCTGTGGGCCGAGGCATCGACCATCGTGGAGAGGATCAGCGGCGTGCGCGCCTCGTGGATGAATACGCTGTCGGCCTCGTCGACGATCGCGAAGGCCAGGCCCCGCAGCACGGTGGCGTCGGAGCGGTCGCGTGCGTCGCGCAGGCCTTCGGCAGCCAGGTGCAACGGGCTGGCACGGTCGCCCAGTGCGGCGCGATCACGCAGGTAGTCGAAGGCAAGTTCCTTGTTGCTGCAATACGCAATGTGGCTGGTGTAGGCGGCGCGGCGCTCGGGCTTGCTCAGGCCGTGAACCACTGAAACGCACTGCAGGCCGAAGAAACGGTACAGCGGCCCCATCGTTTCGGCGTCGCGCGCGGCGAGGTAGTCGTTGACGGTGATCACGTGCACCGGCAGGCCGGCCAGCGCTGCGGTGCAGGCCGGAAGCGTGGCGGCGAAGGTCTTGCCCTCGCCGGTGGCCATCTCGACCAGCATGCCGCGCAACAGCCACCAGCCTGCGATCAGTTGAGTGTCGTAGTGGCGCTTCCCGAGCACCCGAGTGGCCGCCTCGCGCACCATTGCGAAACAGCGCGCCGACGGTTCAGCGGCGAAGCCCTGGCGGCGCAACCCGGCACGCAGGCGACAGGCTTCGTCGCGCAATTGCTGATCCGTGGCGGCCGCCAACTCGCCGGTGTGACGGTTCACTTGCGCCACGAAGGCGCGCCCCGCGCGCTCACGCCCTCCTGTCAGATTCACCAGCGGTTCCATGGCGCCACGCCACAGGCGCAGCGCCATCTGGTCGTGCCAGGGCGACTCGCGTTCGTCGCGCTCGGGGTAGGGCCGGCCGGCGGCAATGTCGCCGGGCAGAAGCCGAAGCAGCGTGGCGGTGCTCATCAGGCAATCTCCGTGCTTCGCACTGCGGTGTAGGAGTTTTTCGGGCGGTCGGGCAGGCGCATGGGCAATCAGACGCTGAAGTGCGCCAGGAACAGCCTGCGCAGGCCGCCGTACCACTGCTGTGCCAACGGTTCGGGGAGCAGGTCGAAGCGCAAGTAGACGCGCTGGCCGTACAGACCTTCGAGGCCGAACGGCGCGGCGGGTTCGACGTCGATTTGGAACACCCGCTCGAGCGTGTGGCGACCTTGCGGGTCGCGCGGGTCGGCGGCGATGCGCCCACCGCCCTGCGACACCAGCGCGCGGCTGGGCGCCTCGTCGCTGCCAGCCGGAACCTGGCGCACGATGCGCCCGGCCATGATGTTCCCGGGAACCCCTGCGGCCCGCAACTCGATGCCGCGAGTGCCGCGTGCGATGGCATCGACCACCGCCTGCTCGACGAGCACCCGCACCACGGGGCGCGACACGCCGAGCACGTAGCCGAGCACCTCGCCCTGGCGGTAGTAGCGCCCCGCCATGTCGTTCGCCTGCACGACCGTGAACACGCCGTCGGCCGGCGCCGCCAGCGTGAGTCCGCGGGCGCGGCTGCGGGCGTGTTCGAGGGCGTCCTGCTCCAGCACGAGCTGCTCGCGCACGATGTCGGCGCGGACGCGGTCGTTGACGAACTCCTGGCTGTAGGTGGCTTCGAGCTCCGCCACGCGCGCCTCGAGCCCGCGCAGGCGCGCTGCGAGTGTGGGGTCGTGGCTGGCGAGCAGCGGCTGACCGGCCTTCACGGCGCTGCCGGGCGGCGCGTCGAAGCGGCTGAAGAACCCGGCCGCCCCGGCCCGCAACGTGGCCTGCTCGGGCAGCCAGACCACGCCTTCGGCCTGCACCCGCATCGGTACCGGCACCCACACGATGAAGGCCACCACCAATGCAGCCACCGCGCCGCCCGCCAGCAACGCGACGCGCTGGCGCTCGCGCAGTGACGGCCGCGCCTGCATCAGCCGGAAGGCCTTGAAGACCGGAACCACGGCCATCATCGTGGCGGCCCACAGCGCCAGCACCACGCCGATGAAGAAGAAGCGGGTCGCGATAAACAGCGCGATCGCGATGGTCACGAGCAGGCGGTAGAAGGTGGAGGCAATGCCGTAGAACGCGAACCACGCCGCTTCGCTGCGGCTGTTCGCGGGCGACGAGGCGTCGTGCACGCGCAGCACGTAACGCTCGGCCAGGTAACCCCAGTAGCGGGCCGACTGCTGTGCGAGGTTCGGGATCTCGATCAGGTCGGCCAGGATGTAGTAGGCGTCGTAGCGCAGCAGCGGGTTGCCGTTGAAGATCAGCGTCGAGACGCCGGCCACCAGCATGACGTTGAAGCACAGTGCGCGCACCACACCGGGCTCGACGGCCAGCCAGAGGTAGAAGGCCAGCGCCGCGACGAACACTTCGACCAGCATGCCCGCCGCACCGACCACCGCACGCGACCAGCGCGAGCGCAGCACCGTGGCCGCCGACGCGTCGACATACGGCACCGGCATCAGCACCAGTAGCATGACCCCCATGTCGTGCACCTCGCCGCCGCCGGCGCGCGTGGCGGTGGCGTGGCCGAGTTCGTGCAGGGCCTTGATGACCGGAAACACCAACCCGAGCAGCAGCAGGTTGTCGGCCTCGAGCACACGGTCGGACAGGTTGTGCGTGAGTTCGGGCCAGTGTTGCGGGAGCAGCAACAGCGCGGGCATCATCACGATCAGCCACAGCGCCGCCCCGGCCGGGCCCCACAGCACGCGCCACCAGGGCGCAAAGCGGTCGAGAAAGGCGCCCGGGTCGACGAGCGGAATGCGCACCGCCATCGGATTCGCCCAGGAACGGTGGTGCTTGACGCGCGACTCGCGATGGCCACGCTCGAACAATTCGAGCGCGTCGGGCGGCACGTCGGTCTGCAGCAGATCGGAGCCGTGAAGTTGGCCGAGCAACTGAAGCAACTCGTCTTGCGTGGGGGCGTCGTCACCAAGACGTCGCTGCGCGAGCTGCCACAGTTCATGCACGCTGCGCCGGCCGTCCATCGCCGCCAGGATGAGCCGCGCCGCGGGTGTGAAGCGATGTACCTTGCCTGACGCCGGATCCTGCAGCAAGTACCACAACTCACCGCGGTAGCGGTGCCGGTGCAGCCGAGCACGCGCCAGCAATTGCGGGCGCAGCGTCGCGACGCGATACCACAGGCTGCTCAGCAGCGGGCCGTCACTGCTCATGCCACGGGCCTGTCAAGGCATCCAGTTCCATAGCGAGAGCTGCAGCCACTCGGTGAAGTTGTGGGTCCAGATCCAGAGCAGACTGCGTTGGCCGACGGTCACCTTGCCGATGCCTTCCATGCCAGGCCGCAGGCGTGCCGCGTTGGCGCCGGCTAGCTGCGCCTCGACCCGGAAGACGTTGCGGCCGTCGTGCTGCGTGGCCACCGGGGTGATGGTGGTGACGCTGATCGGCAGCGCACTGTGGGGCAGGCTCGACAGCACCAGCTCGCCACGCTGGCCCTTGGCCAGTTGCACCATGTCGCGGTCGTCGACCTGCAGCACGACGCGGAAGTCGGAGAGCGGTGCCACCTCGAACAACAGCTTGCCCTGCTCCACCGGAGTGCCGATCAGCTGGCTCAGGTCGCCCGAGACGACGATGCCGTCGAACGGCGCCACAAGCGTGGCGCGTGCCAGCTTGTCTTCGGCCAGTGCGAGTTGTGCCTCGGCCTGGTTCACTTGCGCGGACAACACGGCCATGGTGCCGCGATCGGCCACCGCCATGGCGCCCTGGTACTTGCGCGCGGCCTGGTCACGCTCGGAGGTCCAGCGCGCACGCTCAAGCTTCAGGTCGCGGTCGTCGAGTTGCGCGAGCGGCTGGCCGCGCTTCACGGTGTCACCGGCCCGCACGAAGCCGGCCGCGACATAGCCTTCGAACGGCGCGACGGCTGCGGACTGGATGGCGCCCTCGATCACGGTGCGCGCCGCGACGCGGTATTCAGTGTGCACGAAAGTCACCAGCAGCAGCGCCACCGAGATGCCGATGGCCAGCAGCTTGATGCCGGGGTGTTGCGGACCGACGGCCACCTGCATGGCCGATCGGGCTGCGTCGCGGGTGCGTTTCCACAGCCCGCGCTCGTGGGCGCGCCGCAGCGCCCACACCGGCCCGAGGGTGACGCCGAGTGCGCGCACGATGCGCTGCTCGGTGGCGTCGAACGGCGGGCCGGCATTGCGTTCGAGCGAGATCACGCCGAGGGTCTGGCCTTCGTGCATCAAGGGCACCGACAACATGGCCTCGACGCGCAGCGAACGCGCGGCCTCGGCATGGGCGAGCGCGCCGAGCTCGTCTTCGGCCTCGACCGGAACGACCACCGGCACGCCGAGGTCGAGCACCTCGTCCATGGCCTCGCCGAGCGAACGCACCAAGTCGGATCGCAAGTCAAACGAGGCGGTGTGCGACAGCACCAGCGGCGTCACCTGCCCGGCCTCTTCGAAGCCGACGCTGACGCGGTCGCAGTGCAAGCGCCCGGCCAACTCGTTGGCGACCGCCAGCGCGGACGACTGCAGCTTGGAATGCTGCAATGCGGTGGCCATCAGCTCGTTCAGCAGAGCGATGCGCGCCAGTTCGGCCTCACAACGCCGCAGGATGGCCTGGCGGAAATGGTCGAGCAACCAAGCGCTGGCCCAATGGATCTGGCGCAGGGCGGCCTGCAGGTCGGCCTGCGTGCCACCGCCGATGTCGACCACAACCGCGCCGAACAGGCCGCCCGCCAACTCGACCGGATACGCCACCTGCGCCGGGCCGTCGTGCGTGGGTGCGCCGCGATCGGCGCCGATCACGACGCCGCGGCGCTCGGTCAACGCCAGCTGCGCGGCCGGGCCGAGGTATTGCAAGTCGCGCTGACCATCAGGCCAGGCGGCCGCAACCGTGAACGGCCCCTCGCCCTCGTCGTTGACCAGCACCAGCGCCGCACGCGCCCGCTCGACGCGCGTGCACAGCAACGCGAGCCACGCCGCACAGAACTCGGCGCTGTCGCTCGGCGCGGTGAAGCGCGACCACGCCGCCGATTCGGCGCGGACGCGATGCTCTTCGGTGATCGAATAGACAGGGGCGCTTGCGTGCATGGATCGAGCCGCTAGGGGTGGCAGCGGACGGCCGCGCAATCACTGCGGATGCAGCCGCAGCGCATCCGCGAATTCCGGGGCGGCAAGGTCACTGAACCATGGCGGGCGCGGGCTCGACGTGCGTCGGCGGCTGGTCGTCGGCGCCCAGGCTGCCGACGAGGCGGTCCTTCATGTCATTGAAGTTGCGCATCGAATGCAGGTGCGTGTAGAGCAACTCCAGTTCGTCGGTCTTGGCCAGCTCAGCGAGCTGCTCGCCGCTGAGCGCGCGCAGCTTTTCGCGATTCACCGCCAGGAAACCACTGAGCGTGATCTTCTCGCCCTTGGGCGTGGTCACCTGCGCCTGCATTGGCTCAAGCAGGCCGAAATCCTTGATGCGCTTGCAAAACGTGCGGGTGCGCTGAAAGCGAGCCTGGAAGTCTTGCAGGAATTTCAGCACCTGCTCGGTGTAGGCGGACGGCTTCTTGTCGTCACCGAAGAGCTGCTGACCGCGCCCCTCGCGGTTCAGGCCCGGGTAGGACTCGTCGATGCACAGGGTGAGCGTCGCGCCGTCGGCACTGGCAGAAAAGACGAAGGGATAGCGGCGGATGAAGGCCGGAACGTACTTGGCCTTCCACTGCGCATCGGGCGCCAGAAACAGGTTCTGGTCGCCACGCAGGCCCAACACGACGGCCGGCATCACGTCATCGCCCGCAGCGGTGAAGACGATCGAGTACTCGGCGGCGGCATGGAGAAATTCCACCGCCATCAGCGGCACCGCGTTCACGCCGGCACTGAAGGCGTAGCCGCCCGTGTTTTCTACCGACGCATCACCATGTCGGGCGGCAGAAACAGGCACGGCGGATTCATAAATCAACAACTGCTTGGTCATGGCACTGGGACTCCTGGATTGACTTGTCGTGGTGAAAATTCACGCGCATCAACACTATATCGAGGTGATCCGCGGTGCAATAGGGGCGTGCAGCCGCAGGCTCGCGTTGGGATTCAGGCGCTCTGGCGTCGCGCCCAAATGATTGACGAACCGGGCCTGCCATGCATCCCCCTTGATAAAGGGCGGTTGCGTCGCGCGATCCGCCAATGCGACACGCTTCGTGTCGCGTGCAGCGGCTGGCGCCCAGTCGATGCTGGGAGCCGCCGGGTCGCGTGGCAGCGCCCTGTCGTCACCAACCATTGGCACGCCCCACTCGTTTCTCAGCTGATCGTTGTTGCGCCCGCGCATTGGAGGGCCGTACGAAAGGCTCGGGGTGATGCGTTGGCCCTCCTGCAAGACCCCGCTCATCACGCCAACCTCACTGTGGCCCAGGCCCATTGTGTGGCCCAGCTCGTGCGACATCACGGTCAGCAAGTCCATGCGCCCCGCGGCGGTGCCACGGGTCGCTTGAAGGGCATCGCCCACCGAAGCCTGGAACTGGTTGTCGTTGCCGAGTGAATGGTCGATGAACCAACCGTAGCCCGCCGCGTCGACGTCGACGACGATGGTGGTGTCGCCGACCACTTCACCCAGCGTCAATCCGTCGAGGTCGGCCACCTGCACCGTGATGCTGTTCAGGTGCGCCAACGTCGCCGCGTCGAGGCCGGTGGCGGCCCAGCGTTGCCGGGCCTCGTTCAGCGCTGCGGTCAACTCCGCCGCCGTGGGCGCGGACAGCGTCGCGGCCGTGGTCTGCGTCGGTGCAGCGGCGGCCACCAGCAACGCGGGCGGCGGCGCATAGGCAGCCTCGTCGGTCCTGACCTGGACGATGTCGAACGAGGTCTGACCAGAGCTCGCACCCTTGAAACTGATCAACCCGAAGCGACCTTCCGTGACGGTCTCGTTGTAGACCTTGCTGGCCACCACCGCCCCGTTGAGCGACACGTTCACCAGCCCGCCGCGCAGGCTCACGGTCAGCTTGTAGTCGGTGCTGCTCGACACCGCCGTGCTGTAGCTCGCATCGGTGATCCACGCGGCGCCCTTGTGGTGGCCGATGATGACCTGCTTGCCATCGGCCGAGAGGGTCGCGTACTTGAAGGAACTGGCACCCTGGTAGTCGAATACCACGCCACCTTGGCCCCCGGTCTTCAGGGTGGTCGTGAGCTCGAGCAGCGAACCCGCCGTCACCGGGTAGGCGCCGATATTCATCAGGTTCACGGCCGGCGTGCTGGCGAGCGTGGCCGTGGCCAGGAATCGGCCATCGGCGGTGGTCGTCCAGGTGCCGGTCGTCGGCGTGCCGAACAGGTCGGTGGCCGGGCTCGTGGCCGCGAAGGTCACGGTCTTGTCGAGCGTGATGGCGCCCGGCGGCGCCTGCACGACGACGTCATCGATCTGCGCCGCGGCGCCCAACGCGCCGATGCCCACGATGCCGTCGTTGATGCCGTGCTTGGCACCGAACTTGTCGATGCGCGCCGCGAACGTGAAGCTCACGCTGGTCGTGCCCTGCGTGAGCGTGACCGAGCTGCCGTTCACCGAGAGCAGCACCACATAGTCGATGCCGGCCTTGAACTGCCCCGGCGTCGCCTTGTCGAGCACCCAGCCACTGGCGGTGCGGTGGCCGATCTCGAACTTGTTGGTCGAGAT
>JANLQZ010000606.1:0-21077 GCA_031368125.1 Betaproteobacteria bacterium | reverse complement strand
ACGGGCTCGCAAAGCCCTTGAAGCCAACTTTAGTGCGCGACCGTTGAAAATTTAAGTCGCCGTTTGACTAGACCGCCTGTAGGAATTCGCCCTACAAGGGCTTTCGCCGCTGGCGCGGCGCATGCGCCACGCCGTCAATGCAGCATGTGTTGGTTTAGCTCCGAACCTGCGGATTCGTTACGACGCCACCCCGGTTGCCGATCTCGACCGAGCCATAACGCGAGGAAAAACATTCCGGCAAGGGCCGGTCGCCGGGAACGGCAAGCCACAAGCGAAGCAAATGGCGCTTGCGGTGCTGCTCGGGCCAGTCCGTGAACGCGGTGCGATCGTGCATCAGGGCATGGTTGTAGACAAACTGCATGTCGCCCGGCTCCAGGCGCATGGAAAGGTTGAGTTCCGGGCTGTCGGCCAACTGGTCGAGGCGGTCCAGCGCCTCGACGTGCGACGCGCCGAGCCTGGGTGCGCCGGGGAAACGTTGCGCCGAGTCGGAAGGCCGGATGTCAACAACCCGCAGACACCGCCTGGAGTGTGCGGCCATTGCGGCTGTCGAACACCACCAGGTTGATCTGGCGCCGATGTCCCGCAGTGGTCGGTACCGATCGCAGCACCAGCCGTTGCGGCGCCGAAACGTCGCGCCGGTAGTCGCCTGCCGGGGTGTATTGGCGCACGACGTAATCGTGCTGCAGGAATTCGCCCGCGTTCTCTCCGGCCTTCACGCGGGAGCTGTGGCCATGCTCGGTAACGGTCCAGTACGCGCTCCACGACGCGGGAGCGCCGTCACCCGCGCTGACCATCGCCTCGAACTGGTCGTCGCCGAGCTGTTTCAGGCTGATGCTGGTGTTGGCCGGTTCCCTGGCGGTCGGCAAACTGGGGCCGGCCTGGTTCCAGTCGCGCCAGTCCCGCCCGTTGAGCACCGCCTGGGGCGTATAGATTGAACGCTGGTTGTTCCAACTGGCAACCTGCCGCTGACGGGTTGTGTGCGCGGGGTTGGCGAACCGGTCGACCCAACCGATGTAGTCCCAATAACCGACGTGGAACGCCTGGATGACGGCCGGCGCCTGGCCTGTTGCGGTGGCTTTGAGCGCCGAGATCCAGCGGTCAGCGGGCGGACACGAACTGCAGCCTTCGGACGTGTAGAGCTCGATCACCGGGGTCACCGTCGCTCCGGACTGGGCCGTGCAGGCACCCGGTGCGGCGATTGAAGCCGAGACGAAGCCGAACAACACGCCAAGGATGGCGCTCCGGATGCCGCAGCAGATCATATTCATGCTCCTGGTTTGCGGGAATTCCTACCACACGGGCAGACGGTCGATGGGCCAACCGCCTGTGGCACACTCGCGCCCTTCGCCGCCCCGGCCTTTGGTCGGCAACGCGAAAAAAATCTTACCGGATCCAAACCAGAATCTGCAATCCATCACGCAACGCAACGCAACGCATCGCGGCAGAACTGGGCGTACGCGAACCCCAGATCCAGGCTGCAGTCACATTGCTCGACGGCGGTGCGACCGTGCCATTTGTCGCGCGTTACCGCAAGGAAGCCACCGGTGGCCTGGACGATATCGCGCTGCGCGCGTTGGACACGCGGCTTGTCTACCAGCGCGAACTGGAACAACGGCGCCTGGTCGTGATCGAGGCGATCGAACAGCAAGGCCAGTTGTCGCTCGCATTGCGTCAGGCCTTGATGGACGCCGCCACCAAGCAGGAACTGGAAGACCTGTACCTCCCATTCAGGCAGAAGCGGCGCACAAAAGGGGAGTCGGCCCGCGAGGCGGGGCTGGAACCATTGACCGACATGCTGCTCGCGGACCCCTGCCGCGTCCCGCTGGAGGAGGCACAGGCATTCCTGGTGGCGCCGGCATGCCCGACCGCTGCAGCCGACAAGCGGCCCGACTTTTCCACCCCGCAAGCCGTGCTCGATGGGGTGCGCGACATATTGAGTGAACGCTGGGCTGAACAAAGCGTGCTGGTTCAAGGACTGCGCGACTGGTTGTGGGCGACCGGCCAGATCAACAGCCGGCTTCGAACCGGCAAGGACGAGAACCAGAGCGACGTCGCGAGGTTCAGGGACTACTTCGACTTCCTGGGGCCCATCCGCCAGGTGCCGTCGCACCGGGCCTTGGCCGTGTTTCGCGGCCGCGCCCTGGAGGTGCTGGACCTGGAACTGGCGCTGCCGGAGCCGGAGCCTGCTGGGTCGGGGCGTGCCGTGCCCGCCATGTCGATGGCCGAGGCCCGAATCGCGCAACACGTCGGTTGGTGTCACCGGGGTCGCGCGGCGGACGACTTCCTGCAGAAATGCGTGGTGTGGACCTGGCGCGTCAAACTCAGCCGGTCGACCGAACGGGACATGTTTTCGCGTTTGCGGGAGGCTGCGGAGGCGGTGGCGATCAAGGTATTTGCCGACAACCTGCGCGACCTGTTGCTGGCCGCCCCGGCGGGGCGGCGCGTGGTCATGGGCCTGGACCCGGGCATTCGCACCGGGGTCAAGGTGGCGGTCGTGGACCCCACCGGAAAACTGCTCGCGACCGCGACCGTGTTCCCGCATGAACCACGCAAGGATTGGGACGTCGCGCTGGTCGTGCTGACCAGGCTCTGCCGCGACCACGGCGTCGAATTGATCGCCATCGGCAATGGAACCGCGAGCCGGGAAACCGACAAACTCGCCGCCGAGTTGATCGCCCGGCTGGCCATGCCGGGCACGCCGCCGGCGCAGTCAGGCACGGCGGGCCAGGCCGGGCACGGTCGCAAGTCGCCCGAGAAAGTGGTGGTCAGCGAAGCCGGTGCGTCGGTCTATTCGGCCAGTGCCTTCGCCTCGCAGGAAATGCCCGATGTGGACGTCAGCCTTCGCGGCGCTGCGAGCATCGCGCGGCGGCTGCAAGACCCGTTGGCTGAATTGGTAAAGATCGAGCCAAAATCGATCGGCGTCGGCCAGTACCAGCACGACGTGAGCCAGGGTGACCTTGCTCGCAGCCTCGACGCTGTGGTCGAAGATTGTGTCAACACCGTCGGGATCGACCTGAACACCGCCAGCATCGCGCTGCTGCGGCGCGTCTCGGGCCTGTCGGCCATGGTGGCCAGTGCGCTGGTCCAATGGCGCGACGCGAACGGCGGCTTTCGCAACCGGCAGCAGTTGCAGCAAGTAGCGGGCCTGGGGCCAAAAACCTTCGAACAGAGTGCCGGCTTCCTGCGTATACGCGGCGGAGACAATCCGCTGGACATGACCGGGGTGCACCCCGAGACCTATCTGGTGGTCGAACGGGTGCTGCGCCACACTGCGTTGTCGGTAGCGCAATTGATGGGTCGGACCGAACTGCTGCAAAGCCTGCGTCCGGAACTGTTTGCGGGTGGCGAAGCGGGTGTGGTCACGGTGCGCGACATTCTGGGCGAACTGGAGAAACCGGGACGTGATCCCCGGCCCGACTTCAAGGCGGCCAGTCTCAACGAGGGCGTGCGAGACATCCGCGACCTGCGCGAAGGCATGGTGCTTGAAGGTACCGTGAGCAACGTGGCCGCCTTCGGCGCTTTCGTCGACCTGGGGGTGCACCAGGACGGACTGGTGCACCTCAGTCAACTGAGCCACAGGTTTGTGAACGATGCGCGAGAGGTGGTCAAGACCGGCCTGGTTGTGAAAGTCCGGGTGCTGGAGGTGGATCTGCAGCGCAAGCGCATCGCGCTCACGATGAAGCTGGGCGAACCGGTGGCGGCGCGCATCGACTCCGGCAACCATCGGCAGCCGGGCGTCGGCGCCACAGCGGCACCACGTCCCGCCGCTGCAACGGCGCTCGCTTCGGCGTTTGCCAAACTCGCCCGATAGGCCCAATACTGTTCAGTTTTTCATGCCGGACATGATCCGGCATCCATGGATTGCGGGTGCTGAAACCCCGGACCCGATCCGGGGCCGCAATGACATGGGTAAAGCGAACAGTATTGCCGCTAGGCCGGATTGGCTGGAATAGGCGCAATGGCGGGAAATTTTTGTGACTTTTTGACGCCGATGCACGTCGATCTGCCACCCGCGGTCGTGTGCGCTGGGCGGGCATTGATAATTCAGCGCTTAGGGTTTATCCAGACAGGAGCCTGCATCCCATGCAACTGACCGCCGTGCTCGCGTCCCAGTTCGTACTGCCGAGTATTCCAAAAGTCGTCGCGCTGCTGTTGAGCGAACTGGAGCGGGACGAGCCGGATCTAAAGCGCATCACGCAGCTCATCAGCACCGATCCGGCGCTCACGACGCGGCTCCTCCAGCTTGCGAATTCCGGGTTCTTCAAACTGTCGCAACGGGTCAACAGCGTGTCGGAGTCGCTTGCCATCGTGGGCCTCGGGCACGTGCGGACGATAGCTACCGCGTCGGCCGCAGGCACGTCGCCCAAGGCGGTGCCGGGAGTCAACCTGCAGCAGTTCTGGGACTACAGCCTGGACGTGGCCAAGGTTTCCCGCTCGCTGGCCGGCGTCGTCCGGCAGAACCAGCAGGCGGCATTCACCTGCGGGTTGATCCATTTCGTCGGAGAACTGGCGATGCGTATTGCGATGCCGGCCGAAATGGCGGAAATCGACCTGGGGATTCCGGTGCTGGACGCGCGCCGGGCCAAGGCGGAGCGCAAGGCCTTTGGATACAGCTATGCGCAGGTCAGCGCCGGATTTGCGCGCAAATGGCTTTTCCCCGAGCCGATTGTCGATGCGCTGGAACACCAGGACACACCGTTTCGGCAAGACGCCTACGAGCCGCTGGCCGGCGTGATCCATCTGGCGGCCTGGCGCGCCCGATCCAAGGATGCCGGGCTCAACCAGCGGGAAATGGCGGTGACGTTCCCGGGTACGGTCGGCGAAGTGCTTGCCCTTGACATCGACATGGTGCTGCAACAGGACCCGATCGACTGGACCAGCCAGAATTCGGGGTAAAGCGCCGCCGGCCGGTACCGAATCCCTGCAGATGCAAGCCCTTTGCCTGTACGCCGGCCCGAAGGCGCTGCGGTCGATCGCCCGAAGCGGCCTTGCCCCGTCCGATATCCACACCATCCCCGGGGTTGCCGGAGGGCCCAAAGGCCTGATTCTGGGACCGCTCGACCGTTTCCTGTTTGGCGAGTGGTTAGCGCCGTGCGCGCGTGAACTGCATTTGGTCGGCGCGTCGATAGGCGCCTGGCGCATGGCGACAGCGTGTCTGGACGATCCGCTCACCGCCTTCAAGCGCCTCGAGCACGACTACATCCGGCAACACTACGAACTTGCTCCGGGCCAGACCAAGCCGGCACCCGAAACCGTGAGCGAACTGTTTGGCGAAAGCCTGCGCGATTTTTACGGTACACGCACAGACGAAGTGCTGGCACACCCGAGGCGCCGCCTGCATATCGTCACCGCCCGCGGGCGGCACCTGCTGGAACGTGAACACCGGCTGCGCACGCCCTTGGGTTATGCCGGGGCGTTCCTGACCAACAGCCTGCACCGCCGGGCGATGGGCGCCTGGCTTGAGCGGGTGGTGTTCTCGACCGCGGGCGCCGAATTGCCGTTTCTCACCACCGACTACCGCACCCGGAAAGTCAACCTGACGCTGGCCAATTTTCACCTGGCCTTGCAGGCCAGTTGTTCGATTCCGTTCGTGCTGCGCGCGGTCCACGACATACCCGGCGCCCCAGCCGGCGCATATTGGGATGGCGGCATAACCGATTACCACCTGCACCTGAACTTCTCGGGTGTTGTGAGCGGTGCCGCCGCAGGGGTTGCGCGCGAGCAAGACAGTTTGGAGCACGCCGCCACGGACGCGGGATTGGTGCTGTACCCGCATTTCCAGCGCGCGGTCGTGCCGGGTTGGCTGGACAAGGGGCTCAAATGGCGCCACAAGTCCACCCACTTTCTCGACACCACGTTGTTGCTGGCCCCGAACCCGGACTGGGTCAAGACACTGCCCAATGCCAAACTGCCCGATCGACAGGATTTTCTCCACTATGGAAGAAATCTGGCGGCCCGGGTCAGGGCCTGGAGTACCGCTGCCGCCGCGAGCGAACAACTGGCTGACGAATTCGCCCAATGCCTGCGGGCCCCGGACACCCGGTCGATCCAGCCAATCTGAGGTGCGCCGCGGCGCGTGTTGGAACCAGGCCGAACTGGCGGCGCAGGCGACAATAGGCCTTCGCTGAAACCCCGCCAGACCACGATCGTCCATGACCCGTTTCCTGACCGCCGCCTTGTACAAGTTTGTCGCATTGCCCGACTTCGCCGAATTGCGCGACCCGCTGCTTGCCGTATGTATTGACCACCACCTGAAGGGGACACTGCTGCTGGCGCGCGAGGGGATCAACGGCACCATTGCAGGCGGCATCGAGGGCGTGCGGGCGGTTCTCGCATGGCTGCGTGCGGATGCGCGTCTGGCAGATCTCGAACACAAGGAGTCGTGGGCCAACGAGCCGCCGTTCCACCGAATGAAGGTGCGCCTCAAGGCGGAAATCGTGACCATGCATGTTGCCGGCGTCGACCCGACGCGCATGGCGGGAAGTTACGTCAAGCCGCAACACTGGAACGCCCTGATTTCGGAACCCGACGTGGTGCTCATAGATGCGCGCAACGACTACGAAGTGGCAATCGGCTCTTTTTGCGGCGCGCTCGATCCGAAGACACGCAGCTTCTCTGATTTGCCTGCGTGGATCTCGGAACAATCCAGTCCGGGCCAGCCGCTGCATGCATCCGCGGGCAGGAAACCTCGGGTGGCGATGTTCTGCACCGGCGGCATTCGATGCGAAAAATCAACCGCGTACCTGCGTATGCAGGGCTTTGACGAGGTGTTCCATTTACAGGGCGGCATTCTGAAATACCTCGAGACAACGCCACCGGAGCAAAGCTTGTGGCAGGGTGAGTGTTTTGTCTTCGACGAACGGGTATCGGTTGGGCACGGGCTCGAACCCGGTCATTTCGAGTTGTGCCGGTCATGCCGGCGACCGCTTGGAGACGCCGAGCGCACATCGCCAAAATTCGAGAAGGGCATCAGCTGCCCGAACTGTTTCGATTCCAAGACCGACGCACAGAAACGCGGATTCGCGGAGCGGCAAAGGCAGGTGCAGCTGGCGCGTTCTCGCGCGCAGGTGCATATCGGCGCCCAGATGCCGGCCAGCCGCGATGCCCGACATGAGCACCAGTTGGATAGGAAGGGGATCCTGCCTTGACCAAATACCGCAACTGCCAGAGCTGTGGCATGCCGCTCAAACGCGATGCGTTGGGCGGCGGCACGACCGCGGACGGCTCGAAAAGCGACATGTATTGCAGCCACTGTTTCGAGCGTGGGGCCTTCGTGCTGCCGGATATCACGGTCCATCAAATGCAGGACCGGGTGCGGAAGAAGATCGCCGAATTCGGCATCCCGGTCTTTCTTGCCGGCTTCTTCACGCATCGCATTCCCCGGCTCGAGCGCTGGAAAAAAACGCGCCAATACTGAGTGCTTGCGCTGTGAATGGCACCGTGCGTCCTGCGCTGCTGACCGACCCGGTCCAGCACTTGCTCGCACTGCTCGGCCAGTCGCCTGCTCGGCGCCTGGTGGTAGGGCTGGTCGGACTGCCGGGATCGGGAAAAAGCACGTTGGCGGCGCTCTTGTCCGAGCAGGTGAACCGCCTGGCCGGACCGGACACGATGGTGGCGCTCGGAATGGATGGGTTCCACCTGACGCGGGCCACTCTGGCCGCCTGGCCCGATCCCGACGCCGCGTTCATGCGCCGTGGCGCGCCGTGGACCTTCGATCCGGCCGCACTCGCGCGGCGCATTCTGGACTTGCGCGACGACGCGACACGGACCGGGGCAGCAGCGCAAATTCGCTGGCCGGGCTTTGCGCACGGCGTGGGCGACCCGGTGCAAGACGCGGTCGCCGTGTCGCCCTCGGTGCGGCTGGTGCTGGTCGAGGGGCTGTACCTGTTGCATCGTGACGATGGCTGGAACCTGGCCGGCCTGCTCGACGAGTGCTGGTACCTGGATGTGGGTCTGGATGTTGCGCTGGAGCAGTTGGCAAAGCGGCACATGGCCGCCTGGGGCCTGACCCGGCAGCAGGCGCTGGCCAGAATTGCGCTCAACGATGCGTTGAATGCGCACACCGTGCTGCAGGGCCGCGACCGGGCCGACTGGCTGGTCGCGCGAGAACCGCAATGAGTGCCGCGCCGGGCCGCCCCAAGCAAGCTCGCAAGGCAGTGCGCAGCACGAAGCAACCAATGAACGCCACGGCCGCGCCGTAGCAGGTCACATCGACTGCTGCAACATGTCGTGGTAATCGTCTGCCGTTGCGATACGCGGATTGGTCTTGTGGCAGTGGTCCGCCATTGCACCCACGACGATCTTGTCAAATTGCGCTGGCGATACACCCATGGCGCCGAGGCCTGATGGAAGCCCGAGACGGGCGTTCATGTCGGTAATGGCGGCGCCAATGTCGCCTGCCGAGGACAATCCCATGGCGACGGCCAGGCGCTCGAGCCGCCGCTCCTTGCGCATCGATTCCGCGCCTGCATTGAACGCCACCACGGCCGGCAGGAACATCGCATTGAGGGTGCCGTGGTGCAGGCGTGGATCGACGCCGCCCAGGCTGTGGCTGAGCGAATGCACGCAGCCCAGGCCCTTCTGGAACGCCAACGCACCCTGCATCGACGCGCTCATCATGTTCATGCGCGCTTCGCGGTCGGACCCGTCCCTGACGGCGCGCTCGATGCACGACCAACCACGCGCCAGGCCATCGAGCGCGATGCCGTCGGCCGGTGGATTGAACGCGGGTGCCATGAAAGTCTCCATGCAATGGGCAATGGCGTCCATGCCGGTGGCGGCAGTCAGCCGCGCCGGCAGCCCGAGCGTCAGTTCAGGGTCGCAAATGGCGGCCTTCGGAACCAGGTGCCAGGAATGAAAGCCGACCTTGCGCTGGTCGTCCAGAATGATGATCGCGCCGCGCGCCACTTCGCTACCGGTGCCGCTCGTGGTCGGCACGGCGATCAGCGGCACCGCCGAAGCGGTGATGCGTGGTGATCCACCCTCGATCGTCGCGTAGTGCCTGAGCGGCCCGTCGTGGCGGGCGGCAATCGCAACGCCTTTGGCACAGTCGATCGCCGAGCCTCCTCCGACCGCGATCAACCCGTCGCACCGGCCGGCATGGAACACTTGGGTTGCCGCGCGCACGGCATCTTCGGTCGGATTGGAGGGCGTCTGGTCGAATACCGCCACCTCCACACCTGGAAGAGCTGCCAGCGCCCTCTCGAGCAGCCCGGCGGCCTTGACGCCCGGGTCGGTAACAAGCAACGGGCGGGATATTCCAACCCGATCACATTCCTGACGCAGCAGCTGCAACGCGCCAAATTCGAACTGGATCTGTGTCACGTAATAGATAAGGGCCATGGCTGTGCGCGGAGTAGGATGAAAGCCTGCACTGTAGCAACAACCCCGGCCGGGCGAGCAGGCCGCACAAGAACCTCAAGGGCAACCAAAGCCGACGCCATTCCCGGATAGCGTCGGGCCACCAAGATGCGGCCCGCCGCCGATCAACCATCCTTACCGAGTGCTTGCCGCGCATGAGCCATCCAATCCGCAACGACTTCCGACTGGTCCACCGCCTGCGTGTTCGCTGGGCCGAAGTGGATCTTCAGAAGATCGTCTTCAATCCGCACTACCTCATGTACATCGACACGGCTTTCACCGAGTACTGGCGCGCCCTCGCTATTCCCTACGAGGTCATACCGGAACTGCTGGGTGGTGACCTGTACGTCAAGAAGTCGGTGCTGGAGTACCACGCGTCCGCACGCCTGGACGACCTGCTGGACATTGGCGTCAAATGCGCGCGCATCGGCAACTCCTCGATGGTTTTCTCCAGTGGAATATTCCGGGCCGAGACACTGCTTGTCACGGGCGAACTGGTGTACGTGTTCGCGGATCCGGCGACGCAGAAATCCAAGGCGGTGCCTCCCGATCTGCGCATGTTGCTGGATTCGTACGAGGCCGGTGTTTCGCCGATCGATCTGCGGCTTGGCACGTGGGCCGAACTGGGGCCCGAGGCCGGCGCGCTGCGCCGGGAGGTGTTCGTCGATGAACTACACATACCAACCGGCCTGCAGTGGGATGAACACGACCTGGACGCGGTCCATGTGCTGGTTCGCAATCGCATGGGGCAAGCACTGGCGACGGCCCGGTTGACGCAAGACGGTCCGGGCGTGGCCAGGGTAGCGCGCGTGGCCGTTCGGCGCGCCATGCGGGCGTCCGGTCTCGGCCGCACCTTGATGAATGCCCTGATGCTGGCCGCGGCGGAGCGTGGCGACACCCGGATGTTGTTGCAGTCGCAGTGCAGTGCCGAGGGCTTCTATGCGCGCTTGGGATTCGTGCCGATCGGCGAACCAACGATCGAGGGCGGAATTCCGCACATCGATATGGCGCGCACACTCAACGCGCTGTAAGGCGTCACCCGCCCGTGGACGACACGTCCACCAGAACCGGGGCCAATGGCGGGTAGGTCCTAGATGCAATACTGTTCGCTGTACCCATGTCATCGCGGCCCCGGATCGGGTCCGGGGATTCAGCACCCGCAATCCATGGATGCCGGATCATGTCCGGCATGACAAACTGAACAGCGTTGGCCTAGATATCCTCCAGCAATGGGTACGGCATCAATTCAAGCGTGATCCGGGCTCCGGTCACCCCGCCCAGGTGAAGCGGCTGCGATTGCAGGGCCACAATCTGGCCTGACACGATCGCGTCGAATTCCCCGGCAGCGTCGACAGCCGCCTGCACCACCACCGCGCACGGTTGTGCCGCGTCGCCTTCCTGGAACACCTCGTCACCAGCGGCCAAGGGAGCCGGGGAATGGGCGAGGTAGGCCCTGCGTTTCAAGGTACCGCGGAACTGGCTGCGGGCTACCACTTCCTGGCCCGGATAACAGCCCTTCTTGAAGTTGACACCGCCCACCGATTCGTAATTGAGCATCTGCGGCACGAACGCCTCGATCACCGGCGCGGTGATCGTTGCGACGCCGCTGCGCACCTCGGCGTGTTGCCACAGCGCCGTGGACAGCGGCTCCGACGCTGGCTCCGGTTCGCCTGCAGGCGCAATCCACAGGGCGCGTTCGACACCATCGGCGGGATACAGGAAGACCACGCTCGCGGAGCCCGCCTCGACCTTGGTCCAAGGGGGCGCGCCATGTGTATCGAACAACGCGCCCAGGGCAGCGCCAGCGATGCCGCGCAGGGCATAGGCGCCACTGGCGTCGGACAACTTCGCTTTGGCGCGCAGCACAAACATCGACAGCCGCTTGAGTGTTGGCGCCAGCAGATCCCGGCTGCAGACCAACAGGATTTCGCCATGGCTGCGCTTGAAGCCGATAAAACTGGCCATCATCCGCCCTTTGGCAGAACAGAAGGCGGCCAGCCTCGCCTCCGACAATCCCAACAGCGCAAAATCCTGCGTCAGTTGCCCGTTCAAGAATTTTGCCGCGTCCTCGCCCTCGACGCGGATGATCCCCAGATGCGGCAGCAAGGCCACGCCATTCAGTGTTTCGTTCATGGCGTCAATTATCATCGTCTGTGTCCTTCATACTGGCGGTAAGGTTGTGCGGCGTCTTGTACTGATTCTTGTCGGATTGGCGGGCTTGCTGGCTGGTGCCTGCTTCTGGTGGGTCAATCAGCCGCTGCATCTGGAGGCGGCCTTCGCGGACGTTTCCATCGAACCCGGAACGAGCGCGCGCGGTGTGGCACAGATCGTGGCGCAATCAGGAATACGGGTCGCGCCTGAATTGTTGTACGCATGGTTTCGCGTGTCCGGCGACGCGCGCCAGATCAAGGCCGGCAGTTACGAAATCGAACCGGGCGCGACGCCGCGCAGCCTGCTGCGCAAACTGGTGCGCGGCGAGGAGGCGTTGCGCACCGTCACGCTGGTCGAAGGATGGACGTTTCAGCAGATTCGCGACGCGTTGTCCAGGGCGGACCAGCTTAGCGTCGACACCGATGGCATGCACGCCGACGCGATCATGGAACGGCTGGGGCGTCCCGGCATACCCGCGGAAGGACACTTCTTTCCCGATACCTACAGTTACGCCAAGGGCTCCAGTGACATCAAACTGCTGGCGCGCGCGTTGCGCGCGATGGACAAGCGGCTTGCTTCTGCATGGGCGGCCAAAGCCCCGGACTCGCCTCTGCAAAGCGCTGAACAGGCGCTGGTGCTGGCAAGTATTGTCGAGAAGGAAACCGGCCGCCCCAGCGACCGGACGATGATCGCAGCAGTTTTCACCAATCGCCTGCGTCGGGGAATGATGCTGCAGACCGACCCCACCGTTATCTACGGCATGGGTTCCAAGTTCGACGGTAATCTACGCAAGAAGGATCTGCAGGCCGACACCCCCTGGAACACCTACACCCGCGCCGGGCTGCCACCAACACCAATTGCGATACCTGGACGGGAGGCTCTGGCTGCGGCCGTTGCACCGGCAAAGACGAGCGCCTTGTATTTTGTCGCCCGTGGTGACGGCACCAGCCAGTTCAGCAATAGCCTCGAAGAGCACAATCGCGCGGTCAACACCTACCAACGCAGGCAGTGAAACCATGGGCAATGGGGGAATCTTCATCAGTTTTGAAGGTATCGATGGTGCAGGCAAATCCACGCACATCGACAACTTGGCGGGCAGACTTGTGGCGCAGGGCAGGGTGGTGACCGTGACCCGCGAACCGGGAGGCACGCCGCTGGCAGAAAAGCTGCGGGCGCTGGTGTTGAACGAGCGCATGGATGCTCTGACCGAAGCCCTGCTCGTGTTCGCCGCGCGGCGCGACCATTTGTTGCAGGTCATCGAGCCCGCCCTGCGACGCGCCGAGGTGGTCTTGTGCGACCGCTTTACGGATTCGAGTTTTGCTTACCAGGGAGGTGGGCAAGGCCTCGCTCTCGACGTTCTGGAAGTCCTGGAGCGATGGGTGCAAGGCGGTCACGGTGTGGATGGGAAAAGCGTCCGCCAGCCCGACCTGACCCTGTGGTTCGATTTGCCGCCGGCCGAGGCGGCCATGCGTTTGGTGCAGGCGCGCTCCCCCGACAAGTTCGAGGCCAGGGGCGCTGATTTTTTCGAACGTGTGTCAAATGGATACGCATCGCGCGCGCGCGTGTTTGCGGACCGCTTTTGCCGGATTCCCGCCAGCCAGGACCGGGCAGCCGTCTGGAGCGCCGTGGAGCAGGCCGTTCGCGCGCGGGGCTGGCTGGCATGAACACACCCCTGTGCCCCCCGTGGATTTCGGCCCAGGCGGCCCAGTTGCTCGGACAACGTGGCCATGCGTGGCTGCTTCACGGTCCATCCGGGCTTGGCCAGTACGACCTGGCAATGGAGATGGCGCAGGCCTGGCTGTGCGAAAAGCCGGCGGCCCTGGGCGCCTGCGGGCAATGTGGCAGTTGCCATGCCATCAGGGTACGCACCCATTCGGACTTGTTTGTACTGATGCCGGAGACCGTGATGCTGGAGCGTGGCTGGCCTTTGAGCGAAAAGGCCCAATCGGAAATCGACGACAAGAAACGCAAGGCCAGCAAGGAAATCCGTGTCGACGCGATGCGCGAGGCGATCGAGTTCTCCCAGCGCACCAGTGCCTGGGGACGTGGCAAGGTGGTGCTGGTCTATCCCGCCGAACGCATGAACCATGTCAGCGCCAATGCCCTGCTCAAGACCCTGGAAGAGCCGGCCGGAGACGTGAAATTCGTACTGGCCAGCGAGTCGGCGCACCAGTTGCTGCCAACTATCCGCAGCCGCTGCCTGGGGCATCCGATGCTGTGGCCCGAATCCGCGGCAGCGACCCAGTGGTTGGTCTCGCGCGGCGTCGACGCAGAAGCTGCGCAAATACTGCTTCGGGCGGCCGGTGGGCGACCCGACGATGCCCTGGTTCTCGCGACCAGGCAACGCGACCCGCGGCTGTGGGCCATGCTGCCCAAGGCGGTGCAACGTGGCGACGCGAGCCAGATGCAGGACTGGATTGCCCCCGATCTGGTGGTTGCACTGCAGCGGCTATGCCATGACATGCAGTTGGTGGGTCTTGGCGCCAAGCCCCGGTTCTTTGCCGCGCAGGACCTGCCCGCACCTGGGCCGCACCGGGTGCTGAGCCGGTGGGGTCGCGATCTGGCGCAGGCCGCCCGAACGATGGAACACCCGTTCAACCCCGGGCTGATGCAGGAGGCATTGTTGAGCCAGGCAAAAATCGCCCTAAACTCAGGGCATTGACAAGCAGCCCATGAGCACCTCGCCGACCTCACCCCGCCCCAGTGTCATCCAGTTGGCCATCAAGGAGAAGGCCGCCTTGTACGCTGCCTACATTCCGCTGTTCGTGGAGGGTGGGATATTCATACCGACGGCGCGCGAATACAAGCTCGGCGACGATATCTACGTGCTTTTGTCGCTGCCTGAGGACCCGCAACGTTACCCGGTCGCCGGCAAGGTGGCCTGGGTGACTCCCGCGAAGGCCGCGGGCAGCCGAACCCAGGGTGTGGGCATCCAGTTTCCCAAAGACGAAAAATCGAAGTTGCTCAAGGTCAAGATCGAAGAAATCCTGGGCGCTGCGCTCGCTTCCGACCGTCCGACCCAAACCATCTGATACCGCGGGATTGGCCGAATCCTGCCAGCAATACCGGCTTGCAGCGGCAGCGTCGGCGTTGCGACCAACTCACCAGGCCCATGTTTACTGATTCGCACTGTCATCTGACTTTTCCCGAACTGCGCGGCGACATGGAGCGTATTCGTGCCGCGATGGTGCAGTCGAAGGTGACTCGCGCACTGTGCATTTGCACCACGCTCGAGGAATTCCCGGCGGTCCACGAATTGGCCTGTAGTTATGACAACTTCTGGGCTACGGTGGGTGTACATCCTGACAACGAGGGTGTCACCGAGCCCCGGATCGAGGACTTGGTACAGCGCGGGCGCCTGCCGCGCGTGGTCGGAATCGGCGAAACCGGTCTCGATTACTACCGTCTGGACGGGCGCTCTTTGGACGACATGGAATGGCAGCGGCAACGCTACCGCGTCCATATTCGCGCCGCGCGACTGCTTGCGCTGCCACTCGTGATCCACACGCGAAGTTCCGCTGCCGACACGCTGCGCATATTGCAGGAGGAGGGTGCTTCTGGGCCGGCGGACGCGGCCCGGGGCGTCTTTCACTGCTTTACGGAAAGCATGGATGTCGCACGCGCAGTGCTGGACATGGGGTTCTACGTGTCCTTCTCGGGCATTGTGACGTTCAAGAACGCGCAGGATCTGCGCAATGTAGCGGCTTTCGTTCCGCTCGACCGGCTCCTGATCGAGACCGACAGCCCGTACCTGGCACCAGTCCCCTACCGGGGCAAGACCAACAACCCGTCCTATGTTCCGTTGGTGGCGCATCAAATTGCCGCGGTCAAGCACTGCACGATCGAGGAGATTGCAGCCGTCACGAGCCGGAATTTCGACCATCTTTTCCCCCTGGCGGCCATATGACAACCCTTCCAAACACGCCCGCTCGGCGCAATATTTCATTGATAAATTACATTAAATATGTTTTTTATCTACTTGTTTTTATTGGATTATCTAAAGGTATTGCCGGATCCTACGATGATTTCTTCCAGGCGATCAAACAAGATGATGAAGCGGCGGTCGCGGCACTTCTGGTGCGCGGCTTCGATGGCAATACCCGCGACGCGAATGGCCAGCACGGCCTGTACCTTGCCATCAGGGAGAAGTCACTAAAAGCCGCCGGTGTGCTGCTCTCCTGGGCCAAGATCAACGTGGAGGCGCGTACAACAGCAGATGAGAGCCCGTTGATGCTGGCCGCCATGGGAGGGCACCTCGAGCTGGCGAAACGGCTGATCGAGAAGGGCGCGGACGTCAACAAGACCGGCTGGACGCCTTTGCATTACGCTGCGACACGCGGACATTCGGCGGTCATCATGCTGTTGCTCGACCACTACGCATACATCGACGCGAGTTCACCCAACGGAACCACGCCGTTGATGATGGCGGCATATTATGGAACGCCCTCGGCGGTCAAGCTCTTGTTGGAGGCTGGTGCGGACCCGATGATCAAGAACGACCAGGGCTTGTCAGCGATCGACTTTGCGCATCGCAATAACCGACTCGATTCGGCAGAAATTATTGCAGCGTTCGTGCGCGCCAGGCAACCAAAAGGCAAGTGGTAACCAGACGGCTCGACCTTGGCGTGCGATCCGCGAGCATGGGGCAGGCATGTGCCTATGCCTGTGCACCATCACGCGTCACCCTTGTTGCACTTACTTCATACGATGTATAGAGTGTTGATCCTCAAGCGCTGCAGATTTCATAGCGCCTGAGGCCCGCGCGTCCGAGCTTCCAAGCCCTGCACCACCGATTCCGGCCAGAAGCAATATGCTCACGGCCACCCCGCCCAGGCGCTCCAGGACGGCGCTCCAGGCGGACCGTGATGTGTCGGTTTTGGCGCGCTCGAGGGCCTGGTCAACTAGGACGATTGCCGGATCGATCGCTAGCGAATTTGCGACCTTAAGAGCAATGTTTTCATCCATCGGCCCGCCATGACTGCGGTACATGCTGATGGTATTGCCTTTGAACCCCAGTAACTTGGCGACCCGGAAGACAGACTCCCACCCCTTGACCGCCTTGACGCGGTCGATCCAAGCTGCTGCTTTCATGGTTTGGCACCTTCCTTAGGACAGGTTCTGAGGATAGATCGAAACCTTTGATCGTTCAACCATCACGATATGCGATGCTTCGTGATACTTGACTGCATCGCGATACTTGAACTACGATCCAGCCGTCCGCCCGCGAATTCATCAACCCTGGCGGGCTGGCACTTTCCCTGGTTATGGCCGGGCGGACACCTTAAGTGCTGGCTCTGCTGAAAGTGCCAACCATGTCAACCCCCAAACCGGCCCGTTTGGCCGAATCCTTCACGGTGATTCGAGCCGATCTGCTGGCGCCAAAATTGCGCGAGATCCTGGAGACCCTGGACTACCTGGCCACCAGTCAAAAAATCAACCGCGGCACCTGCACCCCGCTGGACTCCGCCCGTGACGACCTGCACGACCTGCTGTGCGAGGTGTCGTCATGAACTCCGCCCCAATTTCTCCCGCCGGCAACAGCCCGGAGTCGGTCCCCCCGGGTATGTCGGAAACCCTGATCTGGTGCCCGATCACCGCAAAACTTCCTGATCTGGGAACCAATGTGCTGCTGGCCATGAGCGACGGCACAACCTGCGAAGGCTTCCTGATGGTCAAACCGGGCCACGGTTTCAACTGGTACGACATCTGCGGCGAACCCTTCGATCGCGACGTGGTCACCCATTGGGCCGACATGCCTGACGGGCCGCACGTATGAAGCACACCATCTGCACCGAAGATCTGCGGGTCACCATCCAGCCGGACTCTCTCGGCCTGGTGACCATGCGCATTGAAGGCCCGCGCTGGCTGCTGCCGCAGGTGTGCTTCACGCCCGAGCAGGCCGGTCTGCTGTCCCAAGCCTTCGAGCTGGCCGTGATCGAGCTCGACCATGCTGCCGGTCCTGGCACCCGCTACGACGCGCCACGCCAGCAGAATCGGCCCGGCCCAGCTTTTGGCGCGATCGAGTCGTCCGCCCCCGAGCGCGCCGCCGTTGCAGGGATAGCGCCGTGACCGCCACCACCGACCCAATGCGCGCCCGTTATATGGCCACCATAGCGTCGCGGCCGCTGGTTCCCGACCAGGACCGCGACCAGGCCGCGCAGCTGCTCCGCAGCGCGACCGACCAGCTGCGCGAGGCATACCGCCTGCTGCGCATCCGCCACGATCTCTGCGATCAGGTTGAGCGCGCCGGCCTGATCACCCGGTCCGTCTCCGGTCGCCTGGCGCTTGAAGCACCGGATGCTAAGGGTAAACCCTATGAACAATGACTTCGAAGACGACTTGACGCCATTTGAGGCCTTACTGGTCCTGCTCATGTACGCGTCTTCTGCTGGCGTGGCGGTCGCCGCCCTGGTGGGCTTGTGCGGGTGGCTTTTCCCATGAATCCCCAAAGTGGCCCCATATGTATACACGCGAAATCCATACACCGGCTGGGGCCAAAAGCACGGTCGATACACTGGCAATCAAAGGCCGCCATGCAGCTTACCGAATTGCAAATACGCGTCATGCGCTACATCGACCGGGGCCTGGGCGCTTATCACCTGGTTGTCACCAGGCAGGAGCGCAACGCGCGAGACCGAATCCTGGTCACGCTGTCAAGGCGTGGGCTGATTCAGGGCGGCGCACCGGGGCACCCTTTGAGGCTGACCGATGAGGGCAGCGCGCGATACGAGCGCCAGCGCGGGCCGGTTGGATAGCCTAAAGCGGCGCCACCAGCTGCTACGCACCGCGCAGTCCATCCTGTACTCCGAAAAGCCGATCCAGATTGGCCGACGCTGCTTCGGAGGGGAACCAAAAAAACAGCATCGCACGGTGTGGTGTCACCGCCACGTTACCCACGATGGTGGAATGCCGGTGCATCGCAAGCTTGACGGCACCGGCGCCCGTCTGAGCAAAATCAAAACCTGCGGCAGTGTGTGGGCCTGCCCTGTCTGCTCGGCTAAGGTGGCCGAAGTGCGTCGGCGCGAGCTCGTGCACGCTATGGTGAAGCACACCGAAGTCGGCGGCCATGCCTACCTGCTGACCTTCACGTTCCCGCACTACGTCGGCCAGACCCTGGCCGAGCTGATGGTGCCCTTCGCCGACGCGCGCCAGCGCTTCCAGAACTGCAAGAGCTGGAAAGCGGTGATGAAGCGCGCCGCCAAGGAGGGCGTGGTCAATTCTCTGGAGGTCACCTATGGAGCCGGAAACGGATGGCATCCCCACTTGCACATGCTTGTTTTTTGCGCACCCGGAGCCTTTGCCGAAGGCCTGCCGGATGACGCCGGTCGCCTGGGCAGTGCTGCAATCGATCACCTGCGATCAGAGTGGGTCCGCCTGTTGGAAAAATGCGGTCTGGTGGATGGCCAAAACCGGCAATGGGCCAGTCAATACGGCCTAGACGTGCGCGGCGGCAAGGCAGCAGCTGAGTACATCGCCAAATGGGGCCATGACCATAGCTGGGGAATGTCTTCCGAGCTGACCAGCGCGCACGCCAAGATCGGCAAGCGCGACACCTGGGGCGGCCGCGACCACTACACCCCGTTTCAGCTGCTGGCGATGGCGAAGGCCGGCGATGGGCACGCGATCTGCGCCTTCCGCGAATTTGTAGGCGAGTTCGACGGCCGGCGCATGCTGACCTGGTCCAAAGGCTTGAAAGCGCACTTTGGCATTGCCGACATGGACGACGACCAGGCCGCCGAGCAGGAAGCGCTGGCGCTGCCCGACGAACATTGCATTGGCGAGTTGCAGCCCGAGCAGCTCCAGACGCTGACCAGGTACGGCGCCCTGGGTGACTTCCTGGCCTTTGCCGCTGAGTTCGGCTACCAGGAACAGCCTCAGCAGCTGCTGGACGACTGGATAGCGGCCGTAGCCCGCGCCGGGCCCGCGCGCCGAGGCGGCGCCATCCTGATGGACCGCCTGATAGTGACTGACTACAGCTACTTTCATCGCGCTGAGCTGGTGGAGTAGGGCGCGCCGATGGGATAATGCGTGCCGGGGGTGCCACCTGCCGACAATGGAGATCATCCATGCTTGGAATCTGGACACAGGTCAAGGTCATCAACCACGACCACCCCCGTTTTGGCACCGCCGGAAGCGTGCAGGCGAACGACAACGACAAGCCCGATCAGGCCGGCGTCAAATTCGACACCGACAACGTGATCGAATTCGTGCCGATCGACGACCTGCAGGTCCTGATCTGAGATGCCGGCGCCCTTGCCTGAGAAGGTAGGGTTTGGGCCGTGCCCGAACAGGTACTGCAAAGCATCGGCCCCGGTGCTTTTCAGGCTCAGTTCGGGCGCAAGGAAGCTCACCTATAAATGCGACCGCTGCGACACCAGCGGCTACGCAGAACCGGGCGGCACTGGTTATGCCGACATGCAGGCCGCCATCACGGAAAAGCCGACGCCGGATCCCGGCAACAAGCCCGCACCTCCCGCCACACCGACACCCAAGCCAGCGCGGCAAGAGCCTAGCTGGTTCAACCTGGACCAGCTCACATGAAAGTCATTCGCGACGCATCGACCCCCATGGAATCCCTGGCGCAAGAAATCGAGTACGCAGCGGCGGCTGAGCAGCCGCAGGACCCGGCGGCCGAACAGGCCAGCGAGCAGGAGGCGCAAGCGCTGCGCCAGCTCGATGTCGGCATGGCCAAGCTCACCATGGGCCTGTTCAAAGTGCTGCGCGCCGTGTTGTCGCGGCAGCTGCCCGAGCTGCGCGACGAATGGACCGACTCCGTGTTGCAAGCGCCCGCCGATGCGCTGGTGCCGGTGCTCAAAAAGTACCTGGCATCGCTCATGGAGCGACTGGCAGAAAACCCGGAACTGGCCGTGTTCGCCATGACCATTCTGCCCCTGGTCATGGGCTACATGGACGCCCTGGCGCGCCACGAAAAAACCGTTACCAATGCCGTAGACCGTGGCGTGGGAGCTGCCGCGCAGGCCTCGAGCGACGGGAACATCGGTGCCGGCTAAGGCGCTGGCCATTGCCGCGTTCGGAGCTCGAGGAACTGGCAAAACCGCCTGGGTGGTCCAGTACATCGAGCGCACCAGGCCGGCCCGGCTGCTGATCTGGGACTACAAGGACGACCCACCGATTGCCCACCTGGGCCAGCCGCTGCGCTCGCTGCCCGAGCTGGCCCGGCGCGCCGATGCTGCGCGCTTCTGCCTGCGCTACGTGGTGAACCATGACGGCGACATTCACCGCCAATTCGAATGGTTCTGCAAGGTGGCATGGAAGGCCGGCAACCTGGTCATGTTCGTCGACGAATTGCCCGAGGTCACCAAAGCCAACAAGGCGCCGCCGGTCTGGCGCAAGTGTGTGAACGTGGGCCGGCTCTACAAGGACGAAGGCAAGCTCAAGACCCTGACCATCATCGGCGTTGGTCAGCGCCCGGCCGAGTGCGACAAGTCGTTTATCTCCAATGCCGACATCATCCACACCGGGCGCCTGTCCAATGCCAATGATGGTCAGGGTCTTGAGCTTGCCTTCGTCCTTGTAGAGCCGGCCCACGTTCACACACTTGCGCC
>JANLQZ010000596.1:0-1748 GCA_031368125.1 Betaproteobacteria bacterium | reverse complement strand
GCGGAAGTCCAGCACCACGTAGCGCCTGGCTGCCAGTTCGGGCTCCAGCGCCGTATAAAGCTTGTCGGTGGTGCCGAAAAACAGGCTGCCCTGCAATTCGAACACCACCGTCTGTCCCCCCTGCTTTTCGAGAATCTCCATTTCCGCCGTGGTTCGCACGCGCTTGGAGAACATGCTGTTGCCATAAGCCTTGCGCGCGACGACGCTGCCACCAACCTGCTCGCGCACGAACAGCGCAATCGCCAGCACGATGCCGGCGCCCGACGCCGCGATCAGCCCGACGCTCAGCGCGACGACAACCACTGTGGCGATCACCGCAAAGTCGAGGATGGTCTCGCGGGAGTTCAGGAAGTTCAGGCTCGCGCGGTCGAACATGCGAATGCCGATGACGATCAGTATGCCGGCCAGCGCGCCGATCGGCACCCAGGCCAGCACCGAGGCCAGCACCAGGAACGCCGCCAGCGACAGGCCCCCTTCGATCAGGCCGGACCAGCGCGTGCGGCCGCCGCTGGTGAAGTTCACGAGCGTCGCACCCATCGTGCCGGCGCCGGCCATGCCGCCGAGTGCCGCCGCTGCCATGTTGCCCAGGCCCTGCCCGATCAGGGTCCGGTTGGAGTCATGGCGCGAGCGCGTAAGGGCGTCCAGCACCACGCAGGTCTTGAGCGTGTCGATGGACAGCAGCACGGCCAGCGTGGCCGCGGGCACCAACAGCAGATACACATCCGACCACGCCAATGCGCCGACGGCCGTCCAGCGGCCGTCCAGCGCTTCCAGGAATCCCGGGCCCTTGCCGCCGAGCGACCCGACCACCAGCGCGTTGTCGGTGAGCGTGAGCAGCGCCGGGTCCAGCAGTGCCAGGCCGAAATAGGCCAGCACACCGGCCGCCAGCGCCAGGATCGCGGCCGGAACGGCGCGCGTGAACCGCGGCGCCAGGGTCATCACCGCGATCGTGATCGCGCCCACGACGATCGACTGCCAGCTCCACAGCCCCGGCGAAGCCAGCGCCACGTGCCAGCCCGCTCCACCGGACGCCCCGAGGATCTTCGGGATCTGGCCCAACACGATGATCAGCCCGACGCCGGTCAGGTAACCACTGACCACCGGATAAGGCATGTACTTGATCAACCGGCCCAGGCCAACCACCCCGAACAGCACTTGCAGCACACCCGCGACCAGGGCGGTGACCACCAGCATCAGCATGATCGCGCCGGGCGCAACGCCATGCCCGGACAATTCGATCGCCAGCGCCGACAAGACCGCCGCCGCCGGCGCACACGGAGCCGTGATCAGACGCGGCGCACCGCCCCAGGCCGAGGCCACCAGGCCCAACGCGGTGGCGCCCAGCATGCCGGCAAGTGCGCCCTGGGCCGAGAACGCGCCGCCCAGCGGCGCAAGCATCGCCACACCAAAGGCGATCGCCGACGGCAGCGCCACCAGCATGGCCGCCAGTCCGCCCCAGAAGTCGTCAACCAACCCGATTTTCTTTTCTGCCATGGTCCGTTCGCCTGATTCGATCCTGGTCGTTCCGCCGCGCGGGGCCAGGTGCCGGGCCAACACAATGCGCAGTCACGTTGGTGGTCGGCTTACGGCCCATTGCGGTCGTTGCCTCCCGATTGCCAACTTCCTCTCGTTGGCGCGCCTCGCGGCATGCGGTACCCGGCGGCGGCTCATGCTGGGGCGGTCTCCGCTGAACGCGTCGACTGCCCTGCGGTACTCGCCCAGGGGTCGGGCCGCGGAACTCGCTGCGT
>JANLQZ010000512.1:0-1563 GCA_031368125.1 Betaproteobacteria bacterium | reverse complement strand
GTTTTTCAATCCGCTCTACGGACAGGTTGCGGCGCTGGCGCGTGTCGATCATGCTTCCCTGCAGCAGGAAGATGCCTTCCGCAAACTAATAGAAAATATCGGTGCCGTTGACGCGGACTTCGAACAAGCCGGCCACCGGGCTCTTGCTGACTTCGTCGATCGACTTGAGTTGCGGAATGCGTTCGGCCAGGTTCTTGCGGATCACCGCCTCCTGGGAAAACACGGTCAAGGCAACCGACATGGTCAGCGTGCCGAGCAGGATCTTGAGCAGTTTCATCTTCGTCCAGTCAATCAGTTTTCGTCTCGACACTGTGCTCCGATTGCGCGCTGCCCATGGCTTGACGCGCGACCCAGCGCTTGAGCATGCCGCTGCGTTCGAACCCGCCCATGCCCCAGTTTCGCACGCTTTGCCAGCCGGCCCCCGTGCGCGCAAACAGCTGCTGCAGTCCATCGGTGGCAGCACCCATGAGCGCCACATCCGCCTTGCGCGCGCGTTCGTAACGCCGCAGCAATTTCCCATCGTCCACTGGGCGCCAGTAGTCACGCCCGTGCACCAGGCCTGCCAGTTCCTGCACATCGGCCAAACCGAGGTTCAGGCCCTGGCCCGCCAGCGGGTGCACCGTATGCGCCGCATCCCCGGCCAGCACCCACGACTGGCCCTCGGCCACGCCACACCAGCGCGACGCCACCGCCAACTGCAACGGCCATACCGCCCGCTCGCTCACCAGGCTCAAACGGCCCAGCTGGTTGTCACTGGCCAGTTGGAGCCGCTCCACGAACTCCTGCTCACCGGCCTCCAGCAATCTGGCCTTCTGACCCTCCTTGACTGACCAGACAATCGCCATGGAGTTCCCGTGTTCACCGTCGAGCGGCAGAAATCCCAGGATGTCGTCGGGGGTGAACCACTGGCGAGCCGCCTGCGCATGCGGTATTTCGCAGCGGACCCGCGCCGCGATGGCCCACTGCGAATAATGGGTGACCTCCAGCTCGGCCCCGAACTGCTGGCGCGACTGGCTGGAGCGGCCTTCACAGACCACCGTCAGCGTGGCATCACGGGGCGCATCGAGCACTTCGATGCGCGGCTGGAATCGGACGGCGCCGGCGAGCTGCGACTCCAGCACCGGTACGTCGACGATCCACGCAAGGGCCTCCACGCCCTGTTGCGCCGCTGAAAAGTTGACTGTGCCAGCGCCCGCCTCCTTGATGTGCATGGCCAGCACCGCGGTGGCATGCGTTGCGTCGGGCCAGCAACGCAGCCCCTCCAACAGGTTCATGGACTGCAGGTTCAACGCGTAGGCACGCACGTCGACCGGCGCACCCGACCCACCGGCAGGCGGCGCGACCAGGCCAACCCGCAAGCGCTCACGCGCCAACAACAGCGCCAGGGTGTGGCCGACGATGCCGCCGCCGCGAATACAAACGTCCAGGGGTGCTGCCATCCCCGCGATTGTAAAACCCGGCGTCAGGGGAAGCCCAATTGGCGCCGCATCGGGGTCACAAGCAAAAAGGCGGTGCAAAATCGCCGGTCCCACACAATTTCATGGATGCGTAGCGTGACCCAGA
>JANLQZ010000499.1:0-4076 GCA_031368125.1 Betaproteobacteria bacterium | reverse complement strand
ACCGAGGTCGGTGCGTTGATCTCCGGCGCCCATGCCGACAAGGTGATGGACTACATCGCCAGCGGCGTGGCCGAAGGCGCCACCTTGTGCGCCGGCGGGCAACGTGTTGCGGTGGCCGGCCTGGCGGGCGGGAATTTCGTTGCGCCGACCATCTTTTCGGATTGCTCCGACCAGATGCGGATCGTGCGCGAGGAGATCTTCGGCCCGGTGCTGGCGCTGCTGGTGTTCGACGACGAGGCCGAGGCCGTCACACGCGCCAACGCCAGCCGCTTCGGCCTGGCGGCCGGCGTGTTTACGCGCGACGGCGCGCGTGCGCACCGGGTTGCGGCGCGCCTGAAGGCCGGCCTGTGCTGGATCAACAACTACAACGTGACGCCGATCGAGATGCCCTTCGGCGGCGCCGGCGAGTCGGGTATCGGGCACGAGAACAGCATGGCCGCGCTCGACCACTACACGCAGCTCAAGACCGTCTACGTGGAACTCGGCGAGGTGGCATGCAGCTACCGGTGAACCGCCAGTGGCCGCGCCCCGGCGTCGTGCGCGCCGCGCCTGGCGGGCTCCGGGCGCCACGCGGGCGGCGGCTCGGGAACTGAGCATGGCCAGCGTGGAGTACGACTACATCATCGTCGGCGCGGGGTCGGCCGGCAGCGTGCTGGCCCACCGCCTCGCGGAAGACCCGCAGCTGCGTGTGCTGCTGCTCGAGGCCGGTGGCTTCGACTACAACCTGTTCATCCACATGCCCTCGGGTTTTGCCTACCCGATGGCCAACCCGCGCTACAGCTGGATGTACCAGTCCGAGCCCGAGCCGTTCATGGATAACCGGCGCATCCACTGCCCGCGCGGCAAGGTGATCGGGGGCTCGTCGTCGATCAACGGCATGGTCTACATCCGCGGCCATGCGCTCGACTACGACGGCTGGGCCGGGCACCACGGCCTGCCTGAATGGACCTACGCGCACTGCCTGCCGTACTTTCGCCGCGCCGAGACGCGCGCCAAGGGTGGTGACGCCTACCGGGGCGACTCCGGGCCGCTGCATGTGAGCACCGGCGCCGGCAGCAACCCGCTCTACCAGGCCTTCATCGCGGCCGGTGAACAGGCGGGTTATGCACGCACCGACGACATGAACGGGTTTCGCCAGGAGGGTTTTGGCCCGATGGACATGACGGTGCACCGGGGCCGGCGCTGGAGCACCGCGATGGCGTACCTTCGCCCGGCCCTGAAGCGCCCCAACCTGACGCTGCAAACCGCCACGCTCACGACCCGCGTCCTGTTCGACGGCTCCGACGACGCGCCACGCGCCGTGGGCGTGGAGGCGGTGTGCGGCGGCCAACTGCAGCGCCTGCACGCCAGCCGCGAGGTGATCCTGTGCGGCGGCGCCATCAATTCGCCGCAGCTGCTGCAGCTCTCGGGCGTCGGCGACCCGGCCCTGCTGCAGCGGCTGGGCATTGCGGTACGGGCGCCGCTCGGCGGCGTGGGCGAAAACCTGCAGGACCACCTGGAAACCTATGTGCAATACGCCTGCAAGGAGCCGATCACGCTGTATTCGGCCACCAACCCGCTGGTGATGGCGAAGATCGGCGTCGAATGGCTGCTGTTGCGCAGCGGCCTGGGCGCCACCAACCATTTCGAGTCGGGTGGTTTCATCCGCAGCGAGGCCGGCGTGTTGCACCCCGACCTGCAGTACCACTTCCTGCCGATGGCGGTGCGTTACGACGGCAAGGCGGCGGCCACCGGCCACGGTTTCCAGGCCCATGTGGGCCCGATGCGCCCGACCAGCCGCGGCCATGTGCGCATCCGCAGCGCCGATGCCACCCAGGCGCCTGAAATCCTGTTCAACTACATGGGCACCGGGCAGGACCGCAAGGAGATGCGCGCCGCCATCCGCCTCACGCGCGAGCTGTTCGCGCAACAGGCCTTCGACCGCTTTCGCGGCGAAGAGCTGTCGCCCGGGCCGGCGGTGCAGAGCGACGCGCAGATCGACGCCCATATCCGTGCCAACGCCGAGACCGCCTACCACCCGTCGTGCACCTGCCGCATGGGCAGCGACGCGATGGCGGTGGTGGATGGCGCGGGGCGCGTGCACGGCGTGCAGCGCTTGCGCGTGGTCGACGCGTCGATCATGCCCGACGTGGTCAGCGGCAACCTCAACGCGCCGACCATCATGATGGCCGAGAAACTGGCCGACGTGATCCGCGGCCGGCCGCCGCTGGCACCGTCCGACGCGCCGTTCTTCGTGCACCCCGATTACCTGACGCGCCAGCGTTGAACCGCTGCGCCTTGAGCCGCTCCAGCATGAACACCTCCACCCACTCTCCCGTGCCGCCGCCCGCAGCCATGCTGCGGCATTGGCCGGCCGAGGCGGCGCGGCGGCTCAATGCGTTGATAACCGCCAACGCGCACCGCGGCGCGTTTGCGGTGTTCGACGCCGACAACACGAGTTACCACCACGACCTTGTCGGTTCTCTGCTGCCGTTCATGGAGGCGCGCGGCGTGTTGACACGCGACACCATGCACCCAGCGCTCAGGATCATCCCGTTTCGCGACAGCGCCAACCAGCGCGAGAGCCTGCACAGCTACTACTTCCGGCTGGGCGAGATCGACGACCAGGTCGGTTATCCCTGGGCCTCGCAGATCTTTGCCGGTTTCACGCTGCGCGAACTCAAGGGCCACCTGGACGACATGCTGGCGTCGGGCAAACCGATACCGGCGCAGTGTTACATCGGCGACCGGCTGGAGCAGATCGAGGTCGAGCCGCCGCGCCTGCAGCGCGGCCAGCAGGAGCTCTACAACCGCCTGATGCAACACGGCATCGAGGTGTTCGTGGTCAGCGCCGCGGCCGAGGAACTGGTGCGCATGCTGCTGTCCGACCCCAAGTACGGCTACAACGTCAAGCCCCAGAACGTGATCGGCGTCTCGCTGCTGCTGCGCGACCGCCAGACCGGCAATATCACGACCGCGCGCAAGCTGATCACCCAGGGAAAATACGTGCCGGCCGAGCTGCTGGACCGCGAGTTGACGCACACGTTGTGGGCGCCGATGCCGTGGTACGAGGGCAAGCAGGCCGCCATCCACACCTACATCCACCCGTGGAAGAAACCGGTGCTGGTGGCCGGCGACACACCCGACAGCGACGGCCCGATGTTCTTTCGCGCCCCCGACGTCGACCAGGGTTCGCTGCGGCTGTTCGTGGCCCGCCAACCCGATTACCACGACCGAATCCGCGCGCTGCAGACGCACCATGCTGCGGCACAATTGGAGCACGGCCACCCGGTCACCGCCGATCGCAACTGGATCGTCGTCACGCCGGACGAAATCGCCTGAGCCGGACGAAGGGTCGAGTGGCTTCGACAAGCTCAGCCCGAACGGATCTTGCCGATCGAACACCACCTGGTAAAAGCCCGTCGAAGCCCTTCTGCCATCCAAGCGAACAAACAAACCGTTCGGGCCGAGCCTGTCGAAGCCCCACCCTGCTACCAACTGCCCGTATTCATGACCGCTACCACCGACCCCAGCCGCAACCGATTCACCCACCTGCTCGCCACCCGAGCCTGGCTGCTGGCCGATGGCGCCACCGGCAGCAACCTGTTCGACGCCGGGTTGATGTCCGGTGACGCACCCGAGTTGTGGAACACGCAGCACCCCGATCGCATTGCCCACCTGCACCGCAGTTTTGTCGAGGCCGGCGCCGACATCATCCTGACCAACAGTTTCGGCGGCACGCGTTACCGGCTCAAGCTGCACCAGGCCGAGAGCCGGGTGGCCGAGCTCAATACCGCGGCGGCGCGGCTGGCGCGCGCAGTCGCCGACGCCAGCGGCCGCGAGGTGGCGGTGGCCGGCAGCATGGGGCCCACCGGCGAGATCATGGAGCCGATCGGGCCGCTCGGCATCGCGCAGGCCACCGAGGCTTTTGCCGAGCAGGCGCAGGCACTCGTCGAAGGTGGTGCCGATGTGTTGTGGATCGAGACCATGTCGTCGGTGGAAGAAGTGCAGGCGGCAGTGGCCGGCGCCGCCACCACCGGCCTGCCGATCGTCTGCACGCTGAGCTTCGACACCAACGGCCGCACCATGATGGGCAT
>JANLQZ010000497.1:0-2295 GCA_031368125.1 Betaproteobacteria bacterium | reverse complement strand
CGGCGACAAGCCGGCCGTGATCCTGCGCAACCACGGCCTGCTGGCGTGGAGCCGGACACTGCCGCGGACCTTCGCGGTGTTGTGGACGCTGCAACGGGCCTGCGAAATCCAGCTGGCCACGTTCAGCATGGGGCCGGCGATCGTGCTGTCCGAGGCCGTCGCGCGCAAATGCACCGGCGACGCGCTGCAGTTCAACCCCGACCACGGCGCGGGCCAGGACCTGTTCGACGCGCTGGTGCGGCAGGTCGACCGCATCGACACCGGTTACCAGCGGTGATGGACCAACCGGGGCCTGACGTGAACGACCGGTTCAAGAACGTCTGCATCGTCGGCGCCGGAGCCATCGGCGGCTGGCTCGGCGCCGGCCTGGCGCGTGCCGGCTGCGAGGTATCGATGCTTGCGCGTGGCCAGACACTGGCGGCGCTGCAGCGCGACGGCCTGCGCCTGCTTACGGGTGCGAACGAGGCGCAACAGACCCAGACCCATCGCATACGGGCCAGCGCCAGCACCACCGAGCTGGGGCCGCAGGACCTGGTCGTGATAGCCGTAAAAGCCCCGGCCATGCGCGACGTGGCGCTGCAGCTCGGGCCGCTGCTGGCGGCGCACACGGTGGTGATGACGGCCATGAACGGCGTGCCGTGGTGGTTCCTGCAGGGCTTTGGCGGCCCGTTGACGGGGCGGCAGCTGCATGCCGTCGACCCGGGCGGCGACATCGCGGCGGCGGTCGGGGCGCGACACATCGTCGGCAGCGTGGTGCACGCGAGTTGTTCGGTGGCCGCGCCGGGTGTGGTGCGCCACGGCTTCGGCAACAAGATCATCATCGGCGAGCCCTCGGGCGAATCCACGGCCCGCATCACCGCCCTGGCGCGGCTGCTGGAGCGGGCCGGTTTCGAGGCGCCGGTGTCGGACCAGATCCAGCGCGACATCTGGTTCAAGTTGTGGGGCAACATGACCATGAACCCGGTCAGCGCGATCACCGGCGCCACCACCCACCAGGTGCTCGACGACGATCTGGTGCGCGGCTTCTGTTCACGCGTCATGGGCGAGGCCAAGGACATCGGCGCGCATCTGGGGCTGGTGATCGACCAGCAGCCCGAAGACCGCCATGCCGTCACGCGCAAGCTGGGCGCGTTCAAGACCTCGATGCTGCAGGACGTGGAGGCGGGCAAGGCGGTGGAACTCGATGCGCTGGTGGGCGCGGTGCGGGAGCTCGGCCAGCTGACCGGTGTGCAAACGCCCTGCACCGACGCGCTGCTGGGCCTGTCGCGGCTGCACGCGCGCGTGCGTGGCCTCTACTGATCGCCTGAACATGACCACACCCGACCTGCAACCGGGCTTGAGCAGCGCACAGGCGGCGCTCAACCTGGGCCGCTTCGGCCCCAACCGGCTGCAGCCAGCCAGGCAAAGGGCGGTGCTGTTGCAATTCCTGGCCCATTTGCGCAACCCGCTGGTGCTGGTGCTGCTGGCCGCCAGCGCGCTGTCCGCATTGACCGGGGATAGCACCGGCTCCGTCATCATCGCGCTGATCGTGCTCATGAGCGTGACGCTGGATTTCGTGCAGGAGTACCGTGCCGGGCAGAGCGCCGAGCGGCTGGCGCTGAAAGTGGCGCTGACCGCGACCGTGTTGCGCGACGGAGCGCCGCGCGAGCTCGCGGTGACCGAGCTGGTTCCGGGCGACGTGGTGCTGCTGAGTGCCGGCAACCTGGTGCCCGCCGATGCCCGGGTGCTGCAGGCCGACGACTTCTTCGTCAACCAGGCACAACTGACCGGCGAGCCCTACCCGGTCGAGAAACACGCCACCGCGCTGGCGCCGCCAGCAGCACCGACACCGGGTGCGCCAGGCTGGGAACTGGACGCCGAGGATGCGGTGTTCATGGGCAGTTCGGTGGTCAGTGGTTCGGCCCGGGTGCTGGTCGGGCGCAGCGGCGACGCGACTGCACTAGGCCAGGTCGCAGCCAGTCTGGCGCTGCAGGCGCCGCCGACGGCGTTCGAGACCGGCACGCGCCACTTTGGCATGCTCATCATGCGGTTGACCTTGTTGCTGGTGCTGTTCACGCTGCTCGTCAACGTCGCATTCCAGCGCTCGTTGCTGGAGTCGTTCCTGTTTGCGGTCGCGCTGGCCGTGGGGCTCACGCCCGAACTGCTGCCGATGGTGGTGTCGGTCACCCTGACGCACGGCGCGCTGCGCATGGCGGCCCTGCAGGTGATCGTCAAACGCCCGTCGGCGATCCAGGACATGGGTGCGATGGACGTGTTGTGCACCGACAAGACCGGCACCCTGACCGAGGCCCGCAT